>JAAFHG010000215.1 GCA_013297585.1 Chitinophagales bacterium | reverse complement strand
ACCATCCAAATGCAATGAAAAACTACTGCCTAAAACTGGCAACCACTGCGCATCGTAATTGAATTCTTGTTTTGTAAATACAGCGTATAAACCAACTGCTAAAGTTGCTATTGATGCAAATAGTGCTGTGTTTTTTGCGGCACTACCATTTTTTAATAAAAATGTAAGTAAGCCACTAACAACAGGGATGCATATTAATAATGAAGGAACCATATTTATTGACAGAGTTAGTCTACTTAATTAAAATATTTTACTTATAAATCTGATAATAGTGGCATCATTAATCCATAGTAAAATCACTACAATCATAGATAATACCATCATTAAAATATAACCACCTACTTGACCGCTTTGCACTAAACGCAATTGACGAGAAGAATAATTCACCAATCTACCCACCCCACTTACAGCACCATCAATAACGCTTTTCTCAATTACATTTTTCAAAAAGCCAGAGAAAGCATTTAATGGATTGACGATTACTGCATCATACAATTCGTCAACATACCATTTATTTGCTAGTACTTTACCCAAACCAGTTTCTTCTGTTGCGGTCGCTTCGTACTTGCTGAATTTATTCCAAGCAAAAACAATTGTAACCAATACCAATGCAGTTACCACACCCATCATCAACAATTCTTGAGAATGATTAACAGCATGTGCTTCTACCAAAGCTGTTGAACCAGCAAATATTGGCGACAAATAATGTTCTAACCAATGACTTTCTCTTGCAAACACTTCAGGTATCCCAATAAACCCACCAACAGTTGCTAAGATTGCTAAAACGATTAAAGGAAATGTAATAGCCGAAGGACTTTCGTGTAAATGATGTTCTTGGTCATGTGTACCTCTGAATTTTCCTAAGAAAGTCATTGCATACAGTCTAAACATATAGAAAGTAGTCATTAATGCACCGGCTACGCCTAGATAATATAAAATTGGATTTTTCTCAAATGCAGCAGCTAAAATTTCATCTTTAGAAAAGAAACCAGAGAAAGGCGGCACACCAGCAATTGCCAAACAGCCTAATAGAAAGGTAATATTAGTAATAGGCATAAATTTCTTCAAGCCACCCATTTTTCTAATATCTTGTTCGTGGTGCATCGCATGAATAACTGAACCAGCACCTAAGAATAATAATGCTTTGAAGAATGCATGTGTCATTACGTGAAAAACTGCACCAGTATAAGCACCGACACCTAAGCCCAAAAACATATACCCAAGTTGGCTAACTGTAGAATAAGCCAATACTTTTTTAATGTCATTTTGCTTTAAAGCAATAGTAGCAGCAAATAAAGCCGTAACTAATCCAACAACTGCAATAAAGCCTTGTGTACCTGGTGCCATTGTGTATAATATGTTGCTACGAGCAATCATATAAATACCGGCGGTAACCATGGTTGCAGCATGTATTAATGCAGATACGGGTGTAGGACCAGCCATTGCATCTGGTAACCAAGTGTATAAAGGCAACTGGGCACTTTTACCCATCGCGCCTACAAATAATAATGCAGTGATGATGGTAATATCTTGTGACGATAATTTACTTACGTTAGCAAAAACATCAACATAAGTAACAGTACCTAGTTTATTAATCAAGTAGAAAACTGCCAACAAAAAGCCCAAATCACCAATACGGTTCATGATGAAAGCTTTTTTAGCAGCGTAATTATAACTATCGTTTTTAAACCAAAAACCAATTAATAAATAAGAACATAAACCTACGCCTTCCCAACCAATAAACATGATAACATAGTTTGCACCCATTACCAATAGTAACATTGAGAAAACGAATAAATTTAAATAGGCAAAGTAGCGACCATAATGTTGGTTCTCTTCATCGTGCATATAAGAAGCAGAATACACGTGAATTAAAAAGCCGATACCTGTAATGATTAATAAAAACAGAGAAGATAATTGATCAATTTGAAAAGCAAAAGGGATGGTTAAGTTACCAACTTCTATAAAGTTAAAATAGTTTGCAACAATAGTAGTGCCAGTACTTTTTACTTGAAGAAATAATAATACACTTAAAATAAATGAACCCAAAATAGAGCCACTACCAATGATTGCAATCACTTGCTTCGACAAAGATTTTCTGCCTAAACCATTAATTAAAAAACCTATTAATGGTAATAATGGTACTAAAAATATTAAGTTGTTCATGCCCTAAATCCCTAAAGGGACTTTAATTTAATTTGTTATTAATAAGTTACACATCCTTCCCCTTTAGGGGCAAGGGGCTTAGTTCTTTAGTCTATTCAAAAAGTTTATATCAACAGAATGCGTATTTCTGTACATCATTACAATAATTGCTAATCCCACACTTACTTCTGCCGCAGCAACCACCATAATAAAAAATACAAACAACTGACCATCAATACCAACCAGACTAGCTTTATCACTAGCATAAGCCAAACCATGATGCATTTTTGAAAAAGCAACTAGTAATAAATTGGTAGCATTCAACATCAACTCCACACACATAAAAATGATAATGGCATTACGACGTGTTAACACCCCCACAATACCAATTGTAAACAATGCTAACGCTAAAAAAATATAATATTGAATTGGCATAAGCCCTAACCCTAAAGGGAATATTTAAAAGTTATAAAATATTTTATCTGCCTTAAGCCCTTTTAGGGGTTTGGGGTTTCTATTTCTTTCCTATTACTACAGCACCAACCATAGCACTTAAAAACAAAACACTACTTATTTCAAAAGGCACCACAAAATCGCTAAATAAGGCTTTACCCAAATTGCCTATTAAACCAATATTACCATCTTTCATCAAAGCTGTTTTGCCCGTCATTTCGTTGGCTTGTTTTACTAATGAAATTAACACCATCAACAAACAACCGCCAGAAACAGCACCAGCAATTTTCATCCAAATATTCTTCTGAGGCTCAGTTTCTTTATTCAAATTCATTAACATAATTACAAATAAGAACAATACCATAATAGCCCCAGCGTAAACAATCATATTTACAATAGCCAAAAATTGGGCATTTAGCAAAATGTAATGACCAGAAATTGCAAAGAACACAGCTATTAACCACAACACGCTAAAAACTGGGTTTTTACTTAATAGTACCATCAAGGCGCTTACCAAGGCCAAAGCAGTTAAAAACCAGAATAATATTTGTACGATACCCATGTTAAACAGTTATGTATTATGAATCGTGGCATTCACAATTCTTAATGACTAATTTTAAATTCTATTCCCTTTTGCAGCAGCATATTCTGTTGGATGCGTTACTGGATTTGGTATTAATAAATTTTCTTTGCCATAAATAAAGCCCTTTCTTGAATAATCCGATGGTGCAAAAGTTTCGCTTAAATAAATTGCATCTTTAGGACAAGCTTCTTCGCACAAACCACAGAAAATACAACGCAACATATTAATTTCATATTTAGCTGCATATTTTTCCTCTCTATATAAATTTTCTTCGCCTTCTAATCTTTCAGCTGCTTCCATTGTTATTGCTTCAGCAGGGCAAGCCACCGCACATAAGCCACAAGCAGTACAGTTTTCACGTCCCTCAGCATCTCTATTCAATACATGTAGCCCTCTAAAAACGGGACTAAATTCTCTTTTCACTTCAGGATAATGAACAGTAGGCTGTTTTTTAAACATGTGTTTAAAAGTGATAGCCATGCCTTTAAAAATATTCCATAGGTAAATGCTCTCTAAAAAACTCAGAGGTTTGCGTTCTACCTGTTGTGCCCTTGTTGTTAATGCCTGCATATTGCGTATTCCTTCAAAGGATTTTTAAATGTTCGCAAAAATATTTTTATTACCTATTGATACCAACTTTATCTCTCACCACCTTTTTTCACCTAATTTTTCTTTTTTGGTCACCAACTTCAGCCCCTATTTCATCTTCGTTGCGTCGCACACTTGAGCGGTTAGTTCTTTGCTCAGCCAGCTGTTTTATTTCTGCAACCACAAAATCACCGCACCAGTAATCACCATATTAGCCAAAGCCAAAGGAATCATTTTTTTCCAACCCAAATTCATCAATTGATCATATCTGAATCTTGGAATTGTCCATCTAATCCACATAAATACAAATATGAAAATGATAACTTTAAACAATAAACTTACTATACCAATAACAGCTAGCCAGTTACCTAAATCTGCATGAGCAGCTTCATTAAAAAATGGCACATCGTAACCACCAAAAAACATAGTAGCCATAATAGTACTGCTAATGAACATGTTAATGTATTCACTAAACAAGTAAAAACCCAATTTCATAGATGAATATTCTTGGTGATAACCAAAGTTCAATTCGTTCTCAGCTTCTGGCAAGTCAAACGGTGTTCTATTACACTCTGCCATCGCACAAATAAAGAATATTAAAAAACCCAACGGTTGGTATGCAATATTCCAGAAATGACCATCCATCATTTGCTGTTCAACAATTTTTCTTAAGCTTAAAGAACCAGTCAACATTAACAATGCAATTAGAGACAAGCCCATTGCCAACTCATAACTAATAGCTTGACTAGCACCACGCAAAGCCGCCATTAATGAGAACTTATTATTACTAGCCCAACCACCAATCATCACACCATACACACCCATACTTACCACACCAAAAACGTATAAAATACCAATGTTAATGTCAGCAATTTGCAAAGCAATGCTTCTACCAAACATTTCTACTTTGTTGCCCCATGGTACTACTGCACATGTCATTAAAGCTGCCGTCATAGCCAAGCCAGGACCAAGAATAAACAAAGCCTTATTAGCGCTATTTGGTATAATCTCTTCTTTGGTAATTAATTTCAAACCATCAGCTAGCGGCTGTAGCAATCCAAAAGAACCTGCTCGATTTGGGCCTGGTCTATCTTGTAAAATAGCAGCCACTTTGCGTTCAGCGAAAGTGGTGTATAATGCAATACCCAAACTTGCGAAAATAATCACTGCAATGAGTACTAATTTCTCTATCAATAAAAACCAATCCAATGCAAGTAGTGTCATGTTGATATATTACAATTAGTCTTTAAAATTATTAGAATGTGATGGGCCATTAATAGCACTCAATTGCACTTCTGGCTTATTTACCTTACTCACATCATGAATATCCAATAACAAATGTGGCTGACGGCCAGCATTTACCGCTTCAAAAGTTTCCGTAGGTAATACTGTACCAACTGTTCCTGCATAATGCCCTTGCGAAATAACTGATTGACGGCTAATTTCTCTTGGTCCTTCAATTACCCAATCGCTAGTTTGTTTCTTTTCAAAACGGCAATCGTTACAAATCCACTCTTCTACTTCACCCCACTCATCTTTACGTGCAGTTACTCTGTACACTTCATCGCCACGATTCCAAAGTGTTACTTTACCAGAACATTTAGGGCAATCTCTATGTGCATTTAATGGTTTTAAAAACCAAACACGGTTTTTAAAACGGAACGTTTTATCTGTTAATGCACCAACAGGGCAAACATCAATTACGTTACCTATAAAGTCGTTATCTAGACTCTTCTCAATGAATGTTGCAATTTCAGCATGATCACCTCTATCCAAAACACCATGCTCTCGTTTATTAGTCAATTGGTCAGCAGTGTACACACAACGGAAACACATAATACAACGTGTCATGTGCAGTTGAATATAAGGCCCTAAATCATGCTTCTTAAACGTACGACGTTGAAACTCGTAACGTGTACCTTCTTTACCATGTTCGTAGCTTAAATCTTGTAAGTGACATTCACCAGCTTGGTCACAAATAGGGCAATCTAATGGATGATTTAACAATAAAAATTCCACCACACCTGCTCTTGCATCTATTACTTTAGGGCTAGTAATGTTTTTTACTTCCATGCCATCCATTACAGTAGTACGGCAACTTGCTACCAATTTTGGCATTGGTCTAGGATCTTTCTCAGAACCTTTATTTACTTCAACTAAGCAAGTTCTGCATTTACCACCACTACCTTTTAGCTTGCTATAAAAGCACATAGCAGGCGGAGCAACATCACCACCTATTTTACGGGCAGCTTCTAAAATAGAAGTCCCAGCAGGTACTTCTACCGTAATATTATCAATGGTTACTTTAAATAATGGTACTTCTGACATAATGATATTTCACACAAAGAAACTAAGAATACAACGTACACAACGGTTTATAATAAATGAACAAAGATTAATAAGTATTAATTATTCTCTTTATCCCATCTTTCAATAACGAAGAATTAAAATTAACGAGTAACCCTAATTTTAATCCTGACAATTTTAAGTAAGTCTGAACCTGTTTAAAATGAACATCCAAAACATTTTCGACCGACTTAAACTCTAGTAACAATATCTTTTCTACAATTACATCTGCTCTAAAACCAGCCTCTAAACTAATAGTTTCATGAACAAGAGGTATTGGTTTTTGTCTTTGAAAAAAAATTCCAGCCTTCTCTAATTCGTAACAAACTAATTCTTCATACACACTCTCATATAATCCAGGTCCATACAGTTTATGTATTTTAAAACAAGTATCTAACACAACTCTAGAGAGCTCGTTTTCTCTTGTAATATCCTGCATGCGTAAACTTTAA
>JAAFHG010000281.1 GCA_013297585.1 Chitinophagales bacterium | reverse complement strand
AGCTTCCATAGCTGCACTCATAGTACCGCTGTAAATAACATTTATACTATGGTTTGCCCCATGGTTAACACCACTTAAACAAATATTTGGTCTACGATGTAAGATTTTATCCACTGCTAGCTTTACACAATCTACAGGCGTACCGCTACAAGTATAGGCTTCTACACCTTCTATAAAATTAACTTTTTGCATACGCAAAGGATGGCCAATAGTAATGGCGTGCCCCATACCACTTTGCGGTTTATCAGGCGCTACCACTACTATACGTCCTAAGCCTATCACAGCTTCTACCAAAGCTCTAATGCCTGGCGCTCCAATACTATCATCGTTTGTAATAAGAATAACTGGTTCTTTAGTTTGTTTATTCGCTTTTGCCATGCCTGCAATATAAAACTATTGATTTTAAGATGGTACTTAGGTTACAGTAATTAATAGTATTTTATCATCTGTGTAGCAGATAAAGTGTTAAAACAACAGTAGAAAATAACTGCCAAACAAGGTAGAAATAGGCGTTAATTAAGATTTTCCTATTTTGCACCTCGGTGAACCTTTAAAAAGTTGGAGAGTTTATAGTTGCTAAACAGTTTTCACACAACGTAAACCTGTTTATATACATGAACTCAAAACGCTTATTAGTAGAAGAGGGTTCATCAAAAAATACCCCAAAATGAAAGCAATTATTCCAGTGGCAGGTGCAGGCGCAAAACTTAGACCACACACATATACACAGCCAAAGGCTCTAATACCAATTGCTGGTAAAACAATCTTAAGTTTTATTGTAGATCAATTAAACGAGGCTGGCATCACAGAATTTATTTTCATCGTAGGTTATTTAGGCGAAAAAATTCAAGAATATGTTATACAAACTTATCCTGAACTGACCACACATTTTGTGTATCAAAATGAGCGTCAAGGTACAGGCCATGCGATAGAACTTACCAAAAATATTGTTGGTGACGATGAAGTATTTGTAGTGCTTGGCGATACCATTTGCGATTACGATATTAAAGAAGTGATGGATAGTCCTTTTAGTATGCTAGGCATAAAAAAAGTAGATGACCCACGCAACTTTGGCGTAGCAAGTGTAAATGAAGAAGGCTTTATAGAACAGGTGGTAGAAAAACCTGCGATACCCAAAAGCAATATGGCCTTGGTGGGTTTATACAAAATAAAAGAAAGCCATTTTTTATACGAATGCTTGCACCAACTGTTTAGCCAAAACATAAAAACTTACGGTGAATATAACCTTACCGATGCTTTAGACTGTATGATAAAGCGTGGGGCCAAGTTTAAATCTTTTAAGGTAAAAAACTGGTTTGATTGTGGTAAAAAAGAAACCTTGCTAGAAAGTAATGCTATTTTACTAAAGAAATTTGGTGCCAATATTATCAGCGATCATTCTTTTAAAAACACCATTATTGTACCACCAGTAAGCATAGCACCAGGTTGCAATATTGAAAATTCTATTATTGGTCCCAACGTAGCTATTGGCGCCAATACAAACATCAATCACTCAATTGTTAGAGATAGTATCATCGGTTCTTATACCAATTTATTTGAAGTGGTTTTAGATAACTCTCTTATTGGTAGCGATGCTTCTGTAAAAGGCTTAAGCCGCAGCCTAAATATTGGCGACAATACAGAAATTGATTTTGGATAACAAACTACTATTTTGATATATCATTATGCAAGCTTATTTTTAGTTTGTAAATAATGACTATGCAAATCATTCAATCTATTCAAAATAGAATATACACTTTACGTGGCGAAAGAGTAATGCTAGATTTTGACTTAGCTGCTCTTTACGAAGTAGAAACAAGAGTTTTAAATCAAGCAGTAAAACGGAATATCAAACGCTTTCCTGATGATTTTATGTTTCAACTTACCAAAAAAGAGTTCGAAGCTTTGAGGCTTCATATTGATACTTCTACACAATCTATGTCATCACAAATTGTGATGACATACCCAATTAGGCGTCCTAATACAGCGCTACCACTCGCCTTTACTGAACAAGGTATTGCTATGCTTAGCGGCATTTTAAACAGCGACAAAGCCATCAACATGAACATAAATATCATGCGGGCTTTTGTGGCTATAAGAAAAATAGTGTTGCAGCAGCAAGATATAAAAGAGCAACTACGAGAAATAAAAGAAAGACTTAGTGAACATGATGTTCAACTAAGTCAAATTTATGATGCGATGGAAAACATACTTGACGAAAAAGCATCGCAACGTAAATGGGATGAAAGAAACCGAATAGGCTTTAAACCCAACGAATAGTTATACTAAATACGCATCAAAAACATACTCAAAATTGCGCTTTACACGTTGCTTTACATCGCTCAATGGTACGTTTGTACCAAGTTCTTTCTGCAATGACGTTACTTGTTTATTAGCAATACCACAAGGCACAATATTGTTAAAATAACTCAAATCGGTATTTACGTTAAATGCAAAACCATGCATGGTTATCCAACGGCTACACTTAATGCCCATTGCGCATATTTTACGCTCTTTGCCGGGTACATTTGGCTCAATCCACACACCAGTTTCGCCCACACTTCTTTCGCCTTTTAGCCCATATTCAGTCATGGTCATAATTATCACTTCTTCAAGGCTTCTTAAATACCAGCTTAAATCGGTTTTAAATTTATCTAAATCTAAAATCGGGTAGCCCACCAACTGTTCAGAACCATGAAACGTAATATCGCCACCTCTATTGATGTGAAAGAACTCAATGCCTTGTTTTGCTCTTTCTTCTTCACCAATAAGTACGTTTTCTTGATGACCGCTTTTTCCCAACGTATATACAGGCGGATGTTCTACAAACAATAAATGATTGATAGTTGCAGCAGTACCAACCGCACTTGGCGGTAAATTATTCAAAAGCGCTTTAGCCTCTACATTCTGCTTTAATAATACTTCTTGCAAATCCCACACTTCTTTAAACGAACGCTTGCCTAAATCTTTAAAAAATACTTCCTGCTTCATGCAACAAATTTAGCTAACCTTTAGTGTTTTTGGGGGCGAGTTATAAACATCAAAGTCACATTGGTAAGGCATCTGTTTATATTTGCGCTATATGAATGTTGATGTTGAAATAATTCAAGAAGACAATAGCGAAGAACTTTATGAACGTAAATCGTTTACGGTAGATAAAGGGCAAGAAGCAACACGTATAGATAAATGGGTGCAAAGCCATATAGAAGGTGTTACACGCAATAAGGTGCAAAATGCTATTGAGGCTGGTTTTTTAACCGTAAACGGTAAAACTGTAAAAAGTAATTACCGTATAAGACCAGGTGATGATATTGTATTGATGAGTTTAATAAACCCAGAATACACTACCGTTAAATCAGAGAATATTCCATTAAATATTGTGTATGAGGATGAGGATGTAATGGTAATTAATAAGCCGCCTAATATGGTAGTGCATCCTGGTGTAGGCAACTTTAGTGGCACTTTGTTAAATGGCATCGTTTATCATTTACAACAGCAAAACCCCAATATTGACGAAGAAAAGTTACCACGCTTTGGCATGGTACATCGTATAGATAAAAATACTACAGGCCTGATTGTAATTGCAAAAAATGGTGCTGCAGCAGCACATTTATCAAAGCAGTTTTTTAATCACACGGTTAAGCGCCAATACGTTGCAGTAGTTTGGGGTAATGTAGAAGAAGATAATGGCACCATTGTAGCGCATATCGCTCGCCATCATCAAAATAGAAAAATGTTTGCTGCCTACCCTGATGGCGAAACCGGTAAACACGCCATTACGCACTATAATGTACTTGAGCGGTTTAACTATGTAACCATGGTGCAATGCGTGCTAGAAACGGGCCGTACACACCAAATTCGTGTACATATGAAACACATTGGCCACACATTGTTTAACGATTGGGAATACGGTGGCGATAGAATATTAAAAGGTACTATTTATACCAAGTACAAGCAATTTGTAGATAATTGTTTTGAAGCTTGCCCACGCTGTGCATTACATGCACAAACGCTTGGCTTTGTACACCCACGCACCAACGAAGAGGTATTTTTTACCGCAGAATTACCAAACGATATGCAGCAAATGATTACCAAATGGCGCACTTATATTAGCTCTAGAAAAATTGAGGAATAAAAAGAGGCTGACTCATAAATAAATGAACGCTTTCAGATTCGCTTAAACGACCTCGGTTTTCCAACAGTGATCCGAAGAAATTCTGAAAAAAGTTATTTATGAGACAGCCTCTCCTTTATTAAGGTAGGATGTTTAAAAAACAGTATTTCCTGGTAATTTCTTCTCATTAATATTGTTTTTATCTAAAAAGCTTTTTTTAACCGCAAGCTTTACATCGGCCACACTTATACAACCACCACCACAGCTTGCTCTATATCTTATACCATTATAATCAATATCACATTGACCATCTTTCCAGTTTGCACCTGAAAATATATAATTATCGGGGCTGTATGTTTTACTATTTAAAAACTTAAATGTGCTGCTACCTGCTTGAAAGCTAATTCTTAAGCCATCACCTTCTACCAGCTCACACTTACCGGGTGTGTATTTAGATATTACAATTTTATCTACATTTGTGCCCGCTGCCTCTACAATTTTGCCTTTATCAACAGAAATGGCATTTACATCTGTACCTCTTGATAAATAAATATCTTGGTCGTTATAATATTGAACAGCTTTTAAATCAATTTTATTATTAACCAACTGGTCATATATAGCTTTAGTAAACGGTACGTACTCATCCTTAGCTGGTGTAGGCTCTGTTTTTGCAGGTGCACTAGTTTGGGCAGCAGGGGGAGTAGCTTTTTTTACGCCACCGCAACTATAGAGTATAAAAGGTGTAACAACTATAAAAATTGTCAATATTCGTTTCATTGGGTAGAGATAATTTGTGCTAAAATAAACGATATTTCAATAGGATAATTGTGTGATGCGCTTATTGCCATTGACTTTAAGCAAATTTATGGCACTGATTACTATAAAATACAGCATATGCCATTAAAATAACGTACAAATATAGTGCTTAACTAGAGGGCACTTGCATCAATTTTTTATAAAAATGCATTTTCGTACTTTTGCAGCCACATGTACGAAGAAAAGACTATCAAAATTGCAATATTAGATTTATACGAAGGTCATGCCAACCAAGGTATGCGTTGTATACGTGAAATTATTAACCAGTGGGGCGAAGCCAACTATATAGATATTGCCTTCGATGAATTTGAGGTACGCTTAAAACAAGAAATCCCAGATTTAAGTTATGATGCTTATATCTCTAGCGGTGGTCCTGGCTCGCCTTTAGACACCCAAGAAACCGATTGGGAACAACAATACTTCAACTGGTTACAACAGCTAGAGGCTTATAACAACAATCCTTTAAACGATGTAAAAAAACAGGCATTCTTTATTTGCCACAGCTTTCAGTTGGTGTGCCGCCACTATAATATTGGCAATGTGTGCAAGCGTAAAAGCACTTCTTTTGGCGTTTTTCCAGTACATATGCTGCAAGATGGCTTT
>JAAFHG010000030.1 GCA_013297585.1 Chitinophagales bacterium | reverse complement strand
TAGCAATATAAATAGAGCTAGTAACAGAGCAGCAGCTAATACACCTTTAGCAGCACTAGTATTGGGAGAGAACAGCTATTTACAATACCTATCTAGTGGTGAGCGTATTAATTATAGCTTGACAGATGCACCTAATGCGACCTTGTTTTTACAAGGTATGCCATTTGAGTATTTTAAAAGAGCTAAACTAGCCAACGATTTTGTAAGAGTACCATTGGCACAAACCAATTTAGCCTTTTGCTTTAGTAACGACAATGTGTTACCTATGTTTTTAAATATAAAAGTGGTAGCCCTAGTAGTAGATGGTACTTACGAAACCAAACTAGTACCTAGATTAAACATTACATCACATCAAGAAATGTATTTAAACAATTAATTCACCCATTCATTTAAACACCCTAAACCATGTTAAAAACACTTACCCTTTTATGTGTTGCATTCGCAACTATTACTTGCTATGCCCAACAAACTAAAACACCCATTACCGGCATTGGTGCCGTTAAACTAGGCGATTCTATTAACAGCGTTAATAACTACGGCCTTCAATTTACGGCTGTAGCAAAATATAGTTTAAGCGATTCTGTAAACATTCTTAATGCATTTAATCCGAAACAATTATTACTTACAGATAAAGCGCAAGCCGCCAAAACAAAACCAGAATATATTTATGCAGATAGTGGCAAAACATTTTGCCCCGACGTTGCCGTATTTATTAATAATAAATTTACCATTAAGCAACTGAAACATTCTGCAACGGCTACATTGGCACTTACTTATTATAAAAAAGTACTGATAGAAATAAGAATTATTGATAGTGCTCAATATATACAAGATAGTTATAGCTACGGTATAATACGCTATGGCAAAGCCTTTGGTAAAACATTCCACCCAGCAAAAGCCCACCTAGAAATCCGTGAAAATGACACACACCCAAGCTGGAAAACCCAAACACCAAAAGTAGACCTAAGCAAAATTGCCATTACTACTATTTGTAAGCAGCTTAGTGATGATAACTTTTTAGAAAGCATCTATTGGGTAAATGGCAACAACTCGTTTTCATATAATTACTGTTCTGCACCTTTAAACTTTTGGGCTAATAAATTTCTACCAACCCATGGTTGGGGCTGCGTAGAAGGCGTAATCATTATTAAAAACGACAAGGCCTACAAAGCCATGACAGCTTGTTCTGATAAAGCTTTAAAGCAATTAATTGGTAAATAAATTTGTAATGATACCTATAAGGTTTTTGAAACACAGGTGTTCGGAAGAATGATATACCGCCCCCACAGGGCTTTTGTAAGCGGTCGATTTGATATTACTACCAATATTTTATGCCTACGGCACTTAATTCACAACAAATAAGCCCTGTTAAGGGCAAAATATCGGTAGAAAAAGAGTACCCCAAATGGTAAAAGTTCCGTAGGAATGATATATTTACAACAGTAAATTAAACTTCCGAACACCTGTGTTTACGCACCCCTTCAGGGGCTGGGGGCATCATCTACAACCCCCAACTAGGCGTAGTTTGTACTTCATCGTCTCGGCGTATGGCTTTGCCTACGCCGTTGTACTCATCGTAGCATTTGCTACAACAAAAAAGCATATGCAGCAAATTATTCAAATAGCTACATTAGCATTATGCCAAATAGCTATGTAATAAAAAACCAACAGGGTGTGTATTTTCTAACTTTTCAAATAGTTAGCTGGTTAGTCCCGATAGCTATCGGGATTACGAGAAAGCGTTACCGAGATATTGTGATAGATGCCTTTAACTATTGTGTTGCTACAAAAGGGTTACGTGTACATGCTTGGTGCATTATGAGTAATCATGTGCACTGTATATTAAGTAGTGCCAATGGTACATTATCAGATACGATAAGAGATGTAAAAAGGCATACTGCCAAGCAAATTTTATTATCTGTGCAATCAGAACCAGAAAGTAGGCGTGATTGGCTGTTGCAAGGTTTTAGGCAAGCCGCTACGGCACATGTGCGTAACAAAGATTATCAGGTATGGACACATGAAATGTATACAAAAATCAATGCTTTGACATACTGCGAACGTGTTATTGATTTTTGTACATTCTATGTGACCAAAACACAAACTAATAGATTCACAGAAAAATCATGCGGTAGGTATTGATGGGCACATTAGTGATATGTTTGCTAGTAAATTAAACTATATACACAATAATCCTGTAAAAGAAGGCTTGGTAGATAACGCCGTAGATTATGTATATAGTAGTGCAAGAGATTACGCAGGTAAAAAAGGATTAGTTAATTTGTATTTATTGTAGCGAATGCTACGTGTTTAAGAACGGCGTAGGCAAAGCCTTACGCCGAGAGCCAGCAGATGAAACATCTGCGTCATCTAAACTTCGAGATGCCGCAAGCGAACAGCACGAAGAGCGATCTAAAATAGCAGTCAATATTCAGTGTTTCAGTGCTTCTGTGGCAAAAAATAATAAACAATAAACTTTTGTGATAATTAGTTTATCACTTTTTAATTATCACATTGTTGTGGTAAATTTTTCAGCTAAGTTTATTTTATCACAAAATACAACACCAACTTTTCAAAAGAAATTGCTTATGCTATACCTAGTGATTACTATCTCCAATATTAGTATATGGTGGAGGTTGTTTTTGTGAATACTACAGGCACATAGTCATTAACTATCAACATTTATAAAAAACAATTTGGCAGTTTGCTTGATTCAGCTATTTTTGCAATCCAATTTTTCACCAAAGGAGGTATATTAATCATGCTTATTATCGATTCAAAAGACTGCGAAAACATTGACAAGGCTTTAAAAAAGTACAAAAAGAAATTTGAAAAAAGTAAAACCTTGTTACAGTTAAGAGAACGTCAAACGTTCACTAAACCAAGTGTTGTTCGTCGTGGCCAAGTTTTAAAGGCAATCTACAAGCAACAGCTAGCAAGTGGAAAAATAGAAGGATAATTTCCTTTTATACCCAAACATAGTTAAGTAGCCTTTAGTGTATAGCTTTAGGCTACTTTTTTATGTCTACTACTCAACTATATCAGCCATCTCTACAGTCTTTTTTAGACTATATCAGCTTTGAGAAGCGATATTCTCAGCATACTATCACGTCTTATCAAAACGATTTAGCCCAATTCTTTGCTTTTTTAGTAAGCCAATTTGAAGCACCGGCATTAGAGACAATTACGGCTGCCATGGTACGTAGCTGGCTCGCTGAACTTAAAGGTGATAAACTAGAAGCTAAATCTATTAATAGAAAAGCATCGTCACTAAAATCTTTTTTTAAATACCAGATGAGAATTGGTACACTACAAGCTACGCCAATGACTACTATTTCTGCACTTAAAGTCAATAAGCGACTGCCAGAATTTGTTCAAGAAAATCACTTAGATACTTTATTTAATCATGTGGAATTTACCGATGATTGGGATGGCAAAACAAAACGCTTGGTGCTACAATTATTTTATGCTACAGGTATGCGTTTAAGCGAATTAATTAGGTTAAAATCAAGTTTTTTAGATGTATCGCTTAGTCAAATTAAAGTATTAGGTAAAGGTAATAAAGAGCGTATTATCCCTATTGCAAAAAAATTAATAAACGAATTGACAACCTACGACAATGAAAAACCAATTAGGTTGCCAGGAGTAGATAATTTATTTATCAATAATAAAGGAAAGCCTTTGCAGACAAGGCTTGTGTACCAATTTGTAAAAGATAATTTAAGCCTTGTAACCACTATAAAAAAGAAAAGCCCACACGTGCTAAGGCACAGTTTTGCTACTCATTTAATGAATAATGGTGCAGATTTAAATGCTGTAAAAGAATTACTTGGGCATAGTAGCTTGGCCGCAACACAAGTATACACACATAATACCATTGATAAGCTAAAAGATGTGTATAAAAACGCACATCCTAAAGCATAATTTTTTGAAAAAAGTTATCTTTTTGTTACTTTTTCAAATAATAAGTTTTACATTAGTACTAGAAAAAATACACAACCATTGCCTATGAATTGATGCTCTACTTGAAGTTCTTTCACAATTATTTTTTCATTTTTAAAACGTGAAACGTCATGAACGTAAACATCCAAACAGTACATTTTGATGCAGATGACAAATTAGTAGATTATGTGTCTAAAAAAGTTCAAAAATTGTCAACTTTCCACGATAAAATAGTGAAGGTTGATGTGTATTTAAAATTAGATAACGTTGTACACACGATTAAGGATAAAGTTGCCGAAATAAGGGTACATATTCCTGGTCATGATTTATTTGTAAAATCTTCTTCTAAATCATTCGAAGAATCATTCGAGAATGCTTTAGATTCTATAACAAATCAAATTAAACGAAAAAAAGAAAAGCTTGCAGTATAACAAAAAAGGTTGCCAACTGGCAACCTTTTTTGTTATACGAAATTCTAAACTTTAAATGAATATTGTGGCTGTAAAGGTTAGTACAAATACTTATAGCTCATTAATAAAAATTAAATAGTTAATACGTACTGCGCTTAAATTACAATGTTGTTAGAATATTCGCCGTAGGCGTGCATATTCATTCAATTTAGCCAATACTTCTTGCACATTTTCAGAAATAAATAAAATATATCTAAATAGATCAAGCACCTTCTATTATAACCAAGGAGATAATATTCAAGTATTATACTTAAATATTACCCCATGTTTCTTATTAATTCTTCTTAGCCCAAAGTCTCAAATCTAGAGCATTGTTTTTGAAATACTTACATCTTATGCTTTTTCTTCAAACTTTTCCACCAAGTTGTTTTGGCTACTTCTACCTCTGTATCTAGCTTGGTTTTAGATTGTGCATCTACCACCGCTACCAATGCCATATTTACAATGTTCCTAACACTACTACCTAGTTGCAATACGTGTACAGGCTTTTTCATACCTAGCAAAATAGGTCCAATGGCTTCTGCACCACCTAGTTCCTTAAGTAAGTGATAAGCCAAGTTGCCCGAGGTTAAGTTAGGGAAAATTAATACATTCACATCTTGGTCTACCAACTCGCTAAACGGATAGTTTTCTTTCAACACATCATTGTTAAAAGCCATGCTACCTTGCATTTCACCATCTACTATTAACGATGGATTACGTTGTTTTAAAATAGCCGTTGCTTTAGCTACTAGTTTGGCTTCTGCACCATCGCTACTACCAAAATTACTATAGCTTAGCATGGCTATACGTGGCGTAATATTAAAGCTACGCACTTCCTTAGCCACCATCTGTGCTATGTCTGCTAGTTCTTCAGCCGTAGGGTTAAAGTTTACCGTAGTATCAGCCAAGAAAATAGGCCCTTTTTTGGTAATTAATAAATACATACCAGCTATCTTTTTCACGCCTTCTTCTGTACCTATTATGTGTAAGGCTGGTCGTATTGCTTCAGCATAGTTTCTGGTAAGGCCGCTTATCATAGCATCTGCATCGCCTGTTTCTACCATCATACAGCCGTAGTAGTTGCGCTCTTGCATCATTTTAAAGCTCTCATATGCATTAAAACCTCTACGCTGACGCTTCGCAAAAAACAACTCACCATAAGCGGTTCTTTTGTCTTCCTGCTCGTCTACTCTTGGGTCTATTATTTGCATCTCGTGAATGTCAATATCGTTCTCTTCGGCTATCTGTTTTATCTTATTTACTTCACCTAACAGAATAGGGTAGGCCACACCATCTTCATACAAAATACTGGCAGCTTTTAATATTTTTACATTATCTGCCTCGGCAAATACAACTCGTTTAGGATCTCTTTTTGCCTTACTAGCTATTACACGCAACAACTGATTATCTAAGCCTAAGCGTTTGTTTAGTTCTACCACATATTCATCCCAATTGGTAATTGGCTTTTGGGCTACACCGCTTGCTATGGCTGCTTTTGCTACGGCTGGCGCTACGGTGCTTAGTAGGCGAGGGTCTACAGGTTTTGGTATTATATACAGTGGGCCGTAACTCATATTTTTTTGGTTATAAGCCATGTTTACAATATCAGGTACGGGTGTTCTTGCTAGTTCTGCCAAGGCTTTTACAGCAGCCAATTTCATGGCTTCGTTTATTTTGGTAGCACGTACATCTAGCGCCCCTCTAAATATGTAAGGAAAGCCCAACACATTATTCACCTGATTAGGATAATCGCTGCGGCCTGTTGCCATTATCAAATCTTTACGTGCTGCTATTGCTTCTTCGTAAGTAATTTCTGGGTCAGGGTTGGCCATGGCAAACACAATCGGGTTTTTGGCCATGGTTTTAATCATCTCACCTGTCACTACATTACCTACGCTTAACCCTACAAATACATCGGCATTTTTAATAGCTGTGGTAAGTGTCCAATCGCTTTTTTCGGTGGCAAATTGTTGTTTAATCTCGTCAAGGTCGGTACGGCCTTTGTGCAATGCGCCATCCTTATCTAGCATTATAAAGTTCTCGTACTTAGCGCCAAGCGCTACATACATTTGCACGCAGGCCATCGCGGCTGCGCCTGCACCGTTTATTACAAATTTGGCACTGCTTATTTTCTTTTTCTGAATATCCAAAGCGTTTAGCAATGCTGCGCCACTGATGATGGCTGTACCATGTTGGTCATCGTGCATTACCGGAATTTTCATCCGTTCTTTTAGTTCACGCTCTATGTAAAAGCACTCAGGGCTTTTAATATCTTCTAGGTTAATACCGCCAAACGTAGGTTCTAGCGCTTTTACTATTTGTACAAATTTCTCAGGGTCTTTCTCGTTTATTTCAATGTCAAATACGTCTATATCGGCAAATATTTTAAACAATACACCCTTGCCTTCCATTACTGGTTTACTAGCCTCTGGGCCTATATCGCCAAGACCAAGTACCGCAGTACCATTGCTTATTACTGCTACCAAATTGCCTTTAGCTGTGTATTTATAGACATCATCGGGATTTTCTTTAATAGCCAGGCAAGGCCAAGCCACACCAGGGCTATAGGCCAAGCTAAGGTCACGTTGGGTTTTGGCTTCTTTGGTAGGAATCACTTCTATTTTACCCGGTCTGCCTTGTGCGTGATATTCTAATGCTTGTTCCTTCTTAGTGTTGTTCTGTTTTGTCATACGTATATAATTTTTTATTATAAGTATCGCTTGTTGTGCTATGATGCTTCCGTGGAGCCTTTATTAAGTTTATGAAGTATCTACACTTATGCGATTGATTTTTATGCAGCTTCTATAAAAATTGCTATGAAATAAATAACTGGTATTGAAATGAGCAAGCACTACAATACTTTTTGCCTACAATTGTTTTTAATGAAAAAAAGTATGTTAATGGTGCTGATAAATGAAAATATAATGCTCAAAAATATTAGTGTGTATGTTAAAAGAATGCAACTCTGATAAATCCATCTAAAATCTGAATATCTTAAGTGGTTAATACTGACTGGAATTAATAGTGATAATAAAAATGCAAACAGTATTAACACTATCTTTTTTTTGTAGCTCATGTACTAGTTTTAAGTGAAGCCTTCCGTTTAGCAATGTTACAGCTAAAAACTAACAGCTGATAGTTTTTAGCGGGCGAAAAATACAATTTTAGTAATAAGAATTCTATAAAATGCCTTAGCTTTTTAGTAAATGGTCAACTTTTGTATAGGCGGAGATATGGCTATCAACTTGTTGCTAAGTCTTTTGTTGCTAAATCAGAAATAATTGCATGTAAAACAATTGTAATTAGTTGTTGAAAATTAAATTATTGCTTAGTCACTTAACATACAGACCATTGTTGGCAGGAATTTAAATATTGATTTTTAATACCATCAATAACGGTTTATTATTTTTTTAATATATATTAAGCCTTTTTCTACAAATTAGTTAGTATATGGATCTAAAAATGATTTTCGCTAAATCTAAAATAAAATAGGCATCGTATATAAATATGTTTTTAAAAAACTGATAGTACAAATGGAAAACTAATCTTAGTCCTATTAAAAACTAGATATTAATGGTAATTTAAAATCTGATTTCCCAAAAAACCAATCCGTATCCACGCTAAACTGTAACACTATTAGTTAAAAAAATCGTCCCCTTTAAGCAATGGAAGGGGACGATTTTTTAGGTTATATTCTGCACAAATGCGTCTAAAGAGTTTACACCTATCACTTTCTCAGATATGAACCCTTCACCATATAGTACACCAATTCTCTTACCAAGCATCAAGGCTCTAGCTTTTACTGTTTCTAGAAATTGTGGCGATGAAATATAGGTTTGAGGCTCTTGGGTACTTGGGCTGTTAAATTGTGTGGTATAAGCCAAAACGGATGCAATTTTGGTGTCAAAATGGTCAGAAATATCTACTACGAATGACGGTTGTATGAATCTATCTTGAATATAGTGGAATACGTATTTAGGCCGCCAGGCTTCTTGATATGCGCCATCACAGTTTGTAGTAATTTTTCGTAAGCCACTTAAAAAAGCAGCATCCGACACCAGTTTAGCACTACGGCCGTGGTCTGGGTGTCTATCTTCTGGTGCATTACACAAAATAATTTCTGGTTGATATTTTCTAATAGCAGCAATTACCAATCGTTGGTGGGCTTCATCGTTTTGAAAAAAGCCATCGGCCATTTTTAAATTTTCTCTTATGGTAACACCTAAAATTTTGGCTGCTTCGGTGGCTTCTGCATACCGAGTTTCAATAGTGCCCCTTGTGCCAAGTTCTCCCTGTGTTAAATCTATAATACCTACTTTTTTACCTTGTGCAATAGCACTTGCAATAGTGCCGCTGCAACCAAGTTCAACATCATCTGGGTGTACACCAATAGCCAAAATATCCAACTTCATAGAATACATTTAAAATCAATAAAACCAAAATTTTCAAAAGTGCTTAAGCCGTAGCTTTCGTAGTTTTTTTACTGGCAATAACCATTATTACTGTGCCCGCAATTATTAACAAGCTCGCAATTAACTCTGCTTGCGTAGGCTGAAAAGGCAAGCCTTCGTACTTGGTATTTACACGTATTTTTTCAATTGTAAAACGTTCTATACCATTTAAAATAAAATAAAATCCAAACATTTGGCCTGGTAGTTTAAAACGCTTACGGCTAGCCCATAGTATTGCAAACAATAGGGTACAAGCCATTACTTCGTAAAAAGCAGTAGGAAAAACTGGTAGTGGTAATTGCGAACAATATTGCCCATCGCAACCAACAATTTTTACACCTTCGTTAATTACGTTATGAGGGTAATTGTATGCAAACAACCAATCTGGCAAATGCCAAAACGGTTGTACACTAATATGTTTTACAGCTTCAAGGCTTTTAAATTGGTTGATATAAAAACCTTGATTTGCCAATAAAATTGCGTTAAATTGTTCTGTACTTGCAGGTACTATTGTACCGGTATTGGTATTTACAAAAGCACTGTTTAAAATACCCCAGTCACCGTCACCACTTATATGGCAACCAATACGGCCAATTGCATAGGCTAGCATTAGAGCCGGGGCAAATGCATCGGCTAGGTATGGAATTGTAATTTTGTGCTTGCGTGCATAAAATACAATGGCAAGTCCGGCACAAATTAAACCGCCATAAAATGTGAGACCACTAAATGAAATAAGAGAACCAATTGGATCTCTCATGAGTTCATCCCAGTTTTCTAAATTGTGAAATATTTTTGCCCCTGAAAAGCCAAATACTGCGGCAAATATTACTAAGTCGCCTACTCTGTCATGCGGCCAAATACGAATGATGCGTTGTTCTGGTTTGGCTAGTTTTTCTTTATTTTTTTCTCGCCACTTTAACCATGCAAATAAACCACCAATTACAATACCAAGTGGCATGTGACCTTGTGTAGATAGAATGTAAGATTGAGGATCGTTGAACGCATCTGTAACGATAAACGCACCGATGATTTTAAAGCCGAATACAAAACCAAGTAAGAAATTTGTTATTAATTCGGTAATAGATGCCGGTGCACCCACCATAATTTTCTCTTCTGTGTAGCTAAGTAAACCTTGTTGCTGCTTTCGTTTTAGCTCTTGTGTAACTACATAAGCCGCTGCTATAAATGAGATAGCTACAAAAAAGCCAAATGAGTTAACCAATTTTAAGCCTCGCCATTCTACACCAAAAAAATCTTTGAAAACGTAATATAAATTGGGATACATAATGTTTGTATAATATTGATTACAGGCAATGCAAATGCAATGTTACTTAATTTACACAATAGCTTCAATAAAAAAGCCTCGCATAAACATACGAGGCTATTTACTAACTAACCCATCTAAAAAACAAATTTTAATTACAATATTTTTCGAACTCCGCTATTAAATGATGTGCAATCATTTGTGCAGATCTACCTTCTATTTGATGACGTTCTACCATACTTACTAATGCACCGTCTTTAAACAAAGCAATAGCTGGCGAAGATGGTGGAAAAGGTAATAAGTGTTGTCGTACTTGACTTACGGCAGCCACATCGAAACCTGCAAAAACTGTTGCTAAGTTATCAGGCTTTTTTGTTGCATTGTTTACAGCCATTAATACACCTGGTCTGCAACTTCCCGCTGCGCAGCCACAAACAGAATTTACAACTACTAGGGTTGTGCCCGATTGTTTTAAAGTATCGTTTACTAATTCTGGGGTACTTAAATCTTCAAATCCGCCGTCAGTTAACTCGGCTTTCATTGGTAATACTATTTCTGCTGGATACATAATAAATCTTCTTTTAATTGATAATGCAAAAATAAGAGAAAAATGAGCATTACATGAAAGTTCTAAACGTCAATTTGCCTTTTTTCTACTATCGAAAGCGTCATAATGGCGCTATTTGTTTTTTAAAAATGTCATAATGGCGCAATTTGAAGGTCTTTTTTGTTGATGGAATACTATTTGAATATTAATCATCAGAAAACAATTATTTCTAAAAAATAAAAAATACAATTATGACACTTGTAAAAAGACATCCAGCAAACTTCAATTTCTTAATTGATGAAATTTTTAACGGCTTTCCTGCACATTGGGGTAAAGACCAAGTGCAACATCATTATGCAGCAGCGGTAAATATTCATGAAACTACTGATGGTTATCATGTAGAATTGAATGTACCCGGTAGAAACAAAGAAGATTTTAAAGTTAGTATTGACAACAATTTACTCACCATTGCTTTTGAACAAAAAGAAGCAGAAAGCAAAGATTACAAAACCTTGCGTAGAGAATTTAGCTTCAAAAGTTTTAAACGCAGCTTTACATTGGATGAAAAAGTAAACGCAGAAGCAATACAAGCGAAATACGAAAATGGTATTTTAAAGTTGTATTTACCAAAAAAAGAAGCAGTGAAAGTTGCGCCTAAAGAAATTGTAATTGCTTAACAAAAATGGCATACGTAATTACTTAAATGCGTGTTTACTAAACATTTGCACTATAAAAAAGGCTGCATATTATGCAGTCTTTTTTATAATTTAATATAATTTGCTATATTAGTCTGCTGTTAAAAACTGGCTATTAATATACTCTACCACACTTGTCATGCTATCTGTTTCTGCGTAAATTTTCAATTGTCTATCTGCACCAGTGCCACGGTCTAACATGGTATGTATAAAGTTGATAAAATGACGGCTACCTAATTCGTCTACCACATCATCAATAAAGTCTAGCAATTCTAGTATTAAAGCCCTTGTAGGTATTTCTGTTTCTTGGCCAAAATCTATCAAACTGCCATCAAGCCCATAGCGACTAGCTCGCCATTTGTTTTCGTTTATTAAGGCTCGTTGGTAAATCATAAAGTTCATGTTTTGACTTCTGAGCTTGTATAATTTAGCACAAATGGCTTGAAACAATGCAGCAATAGCAATGGTTTCGTTGATAGTCATGGGTATATCGCAAATACGAAACTCTACTGTGTTAAAGAATGGATGCACCCGCAAATCCCACCATATTTTCTTGGCATTATCTATACAGTTGGTTTTAATTAACAAGTTTACGTAGCTCTCATAAGCCTCAATACTTTCAAAATATTCTGGTATACCAGTGCGGGGAAATTTGTCAAAAACCTTGGTTCTGTAAGATTTATAGCCAGTAATCCTTCCTTCCCAAAAAGGTGAATTGGTACTTAATGCATACACATGTGGTAAAAAATACCTAGCACTATTGGCTATATGAATGGCCATTTTTCTATCCGCCATACCTACGTGTACGTGCAAACCAAAAATCAGGTTACTTCTTGCCGCATCTTGCAGTTCATCTACAATTTGGTGGTACCGATGATGGTCGGTAATTAACTGGCTACCCCAATGGCTAAAAGGATGTGTACCACTTGCACCCACCCACAATCCTAAGTCACCTGCTATTTGTGCAATATTGCCACGTAAGCCTGCCACATCTTTAAATGCATCATGTGCATCGGCACAAATATCTGTACCTACTTCTACTACAGCTTGGTGCATTTCTGCCTTTACCTTGTCACGTAGTATTTTTTGCCCTTCAATGACTATGCGTTGTTCATGGCTTTTTAATTCCTTTGTTACAGGGTCTAGCACCATGTATTCTTCTTCAACACCAAGGGTAAAATGTTTATAGTTCATCTTTAAAATGTATGATGTGATGATTTGCTGATGTGCTAATAAATAAGAACTTAGCCTAAATGGCTTCATTAGCATATCAGCATATTATCCAATTAGCTAATTAAATCAACGGTATTTTAGCACTACTTCTTTTAATGTATTCACCCCAAGTAAGGTTGTCAGTACCATCTTTCTGTGCTAATGCTTTTTCTATGGCATAGTTAGCCGAAGTTTCTACCACCCAGGCAAAGTTTTTTTCGCCTACACTTGTGCGTTCTGCATCTGGTGCAGGATTGCAAAAGTCAATTGCATAAGGCACACCATCACGAATGGCAAGCTCTACTGTATTAAAATCGTAGCCTAAAAAATGGTTTATTTTCAACACAATTTCTTCCATTTGTTGTAAGCGTTCTGGGCTTGGTACAAAGTCTGCCACATAGCGTAAATGGTGCGGATTTCTTGGCTCGTAAGGCATTATGCGTACATGCTTACCACCAATACAATAGCAGCGATAATATTCTGTAAATACAATTTCTTCTTGCAGCAACATTACCAATTGCCCTGTTTCAGCATGTTTTTCGTAAAATGCTTCTATGCTTTCTAGCTTGTACACGTTCTTCCAGCCTCCACCTGCAAAGGGTTTCATATAGGCAGGAAAACCTGTGTAATCAAAAATACCTTTCCAGTCTAGTGGATATGCTAAGTTGCTAAACGATTCGCCACTAGTATCATCTGGTAATTTGTAAGATGGTAATATGGCTGTTTTAGGTACCGGTACACCTATTTTGGTTGATAAACAATTATTGAAAAATTTCTCATCAGCGCTCCACCAAAAAGGGTTGTTAATAACGGCAGTACCACATAAAGCTGCATTTTTTAAAAATGCACGGTAAAAAGGTACATCTTGGCTTATTCTGTCTATAATTACTGCATAGCCAGATGCTTCGCCTTGTATTACCTTATCTATTTTAACCGATTCGGCTGTAATGCCTTCAATACCTTTGCTGTTAATGCGTTCTACCAATGCCTCAGGGAAGCTTCTTTCTTTACCATGTAAAATGCCTATTTTCTTCATTTCAAGTAATTTATCTGTTTTTAGGAATTGCGTTTATACTATTTGGGTTCAATATAAATAAACATTTGCAAACAAAACTTAGTTACTGCCTCTAAATTGGTGAATTATTTTAAAATCCACAATCCTTATTTTTGAAAGCTATGACACAGCACAGTGAGCATTTACCAACTATTGTAATTAAACAACACCATATTTACTCACAATACCTTGAAAGAGACGTACGCATAGATGCGTATTTGCCTACCAATATTGTATTGCCTGAGCAAATGAGTTTGCTACTGATTAACGATGGTCAAGATTTACCAAAAATGCCTTTCCAAAATATTTTATCAGAATTAATTGATAACCAAACGATAGAACCTTTGTTGTGTATAGGTATTTATTGTGGTGATGATAGGCATAACGAATATGGTACTGCGTATAGTGCCGACTATCAAGGGCTTGGTAGCAAAGCAGGCTTGTATAGCAAGTTTGTTTTTGATGAATTATTACCCTTTATTCGCAAGGCTTTTAACATGCCTAATTTTAAAGACAAGGCTTTTGCAGGGTTTAGCCTAGGCGGTTTAAGTGCATTAGATATTGTGTGGAATAATGCCACAGAATTTAATAAAGTAGGTGTTTTTAGTGGTAGTTTGTGGTGGCGCCGTAAGGCTTACGATGCTGGCTACAACGATGAAAACGACCGACTAATGCATTTGCAAATACGTAAAGGCATGTTTTACCCTTGGTTAACTTTTTTTATGCAATGCGGTGCGCTTGACGAAACAGCCGATAGAAATAATAATGGCATAATTGATAGTATTGACGATGCCTTAGACCTTATTGTAGAGCTAAAAGCCAAAGGTTATACGGATGCGCACATTGAATATTTATTACTTGAAAATGGCAAACACTATGTACCTACTTGGGCCGAGGCGTTACCCAATTTTTTACAATGGGGCTGGGGGAGAGAACGCAGTTTGTAGTTTGGAATTTGAAGTTTTTTGTTCTTCGGTGTTCTTTGTTCTGAGTTTTTTTGTTTGTAAATGTAAAACTTTATTGAGACTCTAAATAAACCCAAAACTTAAAACTCAAAACCCCAAACTTCAAACCCCAAACTAAACACTAACCAATAGTACTAATATACCTTACAAGCGTTCGCTTTGCAATAGGTAACAACGTTTCTTCCATAGGGAAGGTTAAGTTGGTTTCTACCGCATACACCGCGGGATTTGGTAGTTCTTTACGTTGTTTTATTAGCTCAGTTTTAATGTTTTGGTAAGTATTTATAAAATTGCGCTGCCACACATCTACAAATTCAGTTTTGATAGTTCTGTATTTGTCATCGTGCTTTTCAAAAATGCTCATTCTGTATTGATATACCCATGTGTTTTTTGCCTTTCCTTCACACAAAAAGAAATAGCCTTCTTGTTGGTCTAATGGCATTATACCAACAGGCTCTATACTTAAGTTTTGCTCTACAAATTCGTAAATTTCTGTGCCGCTTTTTATAGCACGCTGCATAGTGCCTGCAGCATAGTGTATAATGGTTTCTAATTCTTGCATCAGGTCATCATCAGCAATCATATTCTCGTACAATACTTGTAATTGCTGTATCTGAATGCCTGTTAAGCGCTTAGGAAACTGTTCTTGCAGGTATTTCTTGTTTTCTCTAAACGCAACAAGATTATTGTAATGGAAAATTAAATCTGCTAACTGTGGGTACAGTTTATTGGCGTTAAAATGTTTACCGATTTCTTGCAAATAGGCGAGTAATGTGTACTTCTTCAACTCAAAATCTATGTAGCCATCTGCAAACCAAGTTTGTGATAATGTTTTCATAACTAGAAAATTTGTAGTGAAATAATATTGCTGTTGAGCGACGCTTTTTTCTAGTTCTAAGTTACTATGCTGCTTGCTTTTGGCCAAATAATAATGGAGTTAAAAAATGTTAAAACCGTATATAAAGTACTTTAGCCTAAATTAATATTTTAGATAACGCATTATACAGCCTATGTTACCTATTAAATAATTGCATCAGGATTTTACCAAAGTCTATAATGCTTTTAACATCCAAATATCGCAACCATTGTGGCCGCTATTGCCCATTGGGCTGTTAAGGTATTTAAAGCCTAGTTTTTCGTACGCAGCTACTGCATTTTTCAACTCAGGCATGGTTTCTAAGTATACTTGGTTATAGCCATTTTCTTTGGCCCACTGCAAGCAAGTTGCCATCATTTGCTTACCTAAACCAATACCTCTATATTCTTTTTTCAAATACATTTTTACCAATTCGCATGTGCCATTTGGCAAGGCTTCAGTAGGGTATATACCGCCACCACCAACAATTTCATCATTTACCAAGGCTATAAAATAATGACTTTTGAGTTGTGTTGTAAACAGTTCGTACAATTGGTCTGTACTGTCATCAAAATAAACAGTACCAGGTTTGTTAGCGCCAAATTCTTCTAAAGCAGTGCGGATAATTTTGGCTATAAAAGGATTGTCTTGAGACTGTATATGTCTAATGTTTATATGTTGCATCATTCATCTTGTAGTTCTTACAGAATTTCTGTAATTTATTTTTCTAAAAAAAATCAGCTATACAAGTTTGGTTATTTTGCATAGCTGATGGTTATTTTCTGCGTTAATCCGCGAAATCTGCTAGAGATATTTTACGCTCTAAACTTCTTGTATAAATTAATCAGTGCATTGGTACTACTATCGTGGCTAGTAATGGCATCTTCATTTTCTAATTCTGGTAAAATTTGACCAGCCAATTGCTTGCCTAATTCAACACCCCATTGGTCGAAACTGAAAATGTTCCAAATAATACCTTGTACAAATATTTTATGTTCGTACAGCGCAATTAGGCTGCCTAAGCTAGTTGGTGTAATTTGTTTTAGTAAGAAAGAATTGGTAGGTTTATTGCCTTCAAATACTTTAAAGTTCATTAACTTTTTAATTTCTTCATCGGTTTTACCAGCTTTCATTAATTCTACACGTACTTCATTTTCACTTTTGCCGTTCATTAAAGCTTCGGTTTGTGCAAAAAAGTTAGATAGTAGTTTATTATGATGATCACCAATAGGGTTGTGACTAATAGCTGGCGCAATAAAATCGCAAGGAATTACCAATGTACCCTGGTGAATGAGTTGGTAAAATGCATGTTGCCCATTAGTGCCTGGCTCGCCCCAAATAACAGGGCCTGTTGCATAATCAACCGAATTGCCGCTTCTATCCACACTTTTACCATTACTTTCCATATCGCCTTGTTGAAAATAGGCTGCAAAGCGGTGTAAATATTGGTCGTAAGGTAAAATGGCTTCGCTTTGTGCACCAAAAAAGTTGGTGTACCAAATGCCTAATAATGCCATTAAAACAGGAATATTTTTAGCACCTTTTTCTTTTCTAAAATGCTCGTCTACAGTATAAGCACCTTTTAATAATTGTTCAAAATTGTCGTAGCCAATGGTTAAGGCAATTGATAAGCCAATGGCGCTCCACAAACTATATCTACCGCCAACCCAATCCCAAAATTCAAACATATTGGCTTTGTCAATACCAAAAGCTGTAACGGCTTTCTCATTGGTACTTAATGCTGCAAAATGCTTAGCAATATGTGTTTCCTCAATGGCAGTTTGTAAAAACCAATTACGTGCAGTATGTGCATTGGTCATGGTTTCTT
>JAAFHG010000086.1 GCA_013297585.1 Chitinophagales bacterium | reverse complement strand
TAGCGGGTCATGTTTGCAACCGTTGTAGATGTGTACCGCTAGTATTTTACCACTTTTTGTTCAACAACTATTTAGCTTTTTAACGTATGACGTTTCTTTTTACCAGAGTAATTGTATTGCTGTTTTTGGGGTCGTTCCACAGGATGCTCGCTTACATCAACCACTATTACCTCAAAATTATTGTCGCCACTATGCAAGGCTTTTTTGCCAGGCAAATGAAAAGATGGTGATTGTAGTAGTATTTTTTCTGTAGTTGTGATAATACGCCAACAATGCATTTCACTAATGCCATAGCCTTTACTAATATGCAAAAAGGTACAATGCTCTCGATAGTACATCAGTAACATTAGCAGCTGGTCTTCTATTGACAATTTAGATGGTCTACCACGCTTAGAATCCTTACACTGAGTTTGCTTATAGTTGATAGCAAATAATGTCATCTCTACAATTGTCGTTGGCTTTACACCTGTAATGCGCTTGAACATCTCAGCAGAACAATTGTTTACATTTTGTAAACCATACCTGTATTAACGAATAAAAAAGTAAAATATTTTCTTTAATTCTTATGTAATAGATTTATTATTAAAGGATTATGCTATTATAACTTACATAAAAACAAAAATTGATAGAAGATTTAGTTGACAAATTAGTAGATAACTTGGTGTATAAATACCGTGATGAATCAGATTAAAGAATGGAAATGGTATGAGGCATATCTTACTAATGCCAATAGCTTACTACCAGAAGCTATGCTGCTATGATTACGGGTAACAAATTCTTTAAAACCAGTATAAAATCTACATTTGATTTTCTAATGCAACACATTTTTAATGTTAACCCAATAAAAGTGATTTTAAACAATGGTTGGTATGAAAAAAGGTATACCTGCCAATGAATTTGGCGAGCAGCCCATTTATATAGCTCACATCGTACTATCATTAGGTTTACTTTATTAATCCTTCAACAATAAATTGTACGTACAAAAAATGGTTACTGCCTTTAACTGGTTTTTAGTTAAAAATAATTTGCACCAAATTATTTACAACTCTTGCACCGCCGGCTGTTACGATGGGCTTGAAAAAAAACAAGTTAATTTAAATCAAGGGGCAGAATCTACTGTAAGCTATTTGCTTGCAAGACTTACCATAGAAAAGTATGTAGGCGATAAAAGTACTATTAGCAATAAACATATAACACACCAAGCAGTAAAAAGCTTACAAATACTATTTACTAATCTGCTAAAAAACCAGCCAGGAAGCTGATAAAAATGAAGGGTAATATAAAGCAACCAACACCAATAATTGTTGCTTTAGCTACAACCTATAAGAAATCAGTGCGATAAGCATTTTCCTGTTTGTACATATAGCTAGCAAAATAGAAGCTTGCGCTTGTGCCAATTGTAATTTTTTTGTTTCTCACACTTCATTTTTTGTATTATAAATTGGATCGTTAAGGTATTATTTTATTTAATATGTGTTGCGTATTGTTCGCCTCATTTTAGGTAGTAACTCCCACCCAAGGTCGTATCAAACAGTACCGCTAAACATCTTTTTTGCCAATTATTGCCCATCCTTTCATTAAAATACCTATTTTCAAAGTTCATCAAACAGCCAGGCAAAGGCAACTGCATTATGAAACAAAAACTCAACTTGTTTTCATTTACAATGATAGTAGTAGGTGTAGTAATAGGTATGGGTATATTTCGTACCGCAGCCACATCTGCCGAACATGCTATTGAACCTTCTGTATATTTTGCCGCATGGATTATTGGTGGCCTTGTTGCCCTTTGCGGTGCGCTTACTTATGCCGAAATTGGTAGCCGATATCCTGTAACGGGTGGCTATTACAAAGTATTTTCTTATGCATATCACCCAAGTATTGCATTTGGCATTAACTGCATTATTCTTATATCTAACGCTGCAAGTTTAAGTGGTGTGGCATTAATAGGTAGCGGCTATATTACCAAGCTATTTCCTCAAATTCAATGGACAGATACCCACAAAGCCCTCATTAGTTGCGCTGCTATTTTTGTATTTTATGGCATTAACCTCATGGGCTTACGCATGAGTAGTAAAGCACAAAACATACTAATGATTATAAAAATGGGCATGATTGTAGTGCTCATTAGCGGTCTATTTTTTCCGCAACATCACGCTGTACAAACTGAGGTAATAACCCAAGTTGCAACCACAGCAGCTGCTACCAATATGAGTTGGATACAAAGCCTTGGCATTAGTCTTATAGCAGTGTCGTTTACTTACGGTGGCTATCAACAAACCATCAACTTTGGTAACGAGGTAGATAAACCTGCATCCAATATTCCTAAGGGTATTTTTATAGGCATTGGTATTATTATAGCGTTATACTTGTTAGTTAATCTAAGTTACTATACCATCATAGGCTTTAACAACATGAAAAATGAGCGTGAAATAGCCTATGTGGTTATTAATAAAGTATTTGGTGCACGTGGTGCTGATATCTTCTCATTCTTCTTGTTCTTTGGTGTGCTAGCTTATGTAAATGCACTGCTGATGAGTAACCCTAGGGTTATGTATGCTATGAGTACAGAAGGTGTTTTACCTAAAATATTTTCTAAACAAAGTGGTAAAAACGAAGTATTGACGGCTTCATTAACGGTATTTGCAGCCATGTGCATTATCATTCTATTTTATGCCCAAACCTTTGAGAAGATACTCTACTTTACCATTTTTTTAGATTGTTTTGGTATGATTGCATCTAGTGCTACCATATTTAAACTGCGTAAAGATACCAAACACTTAGACGGTACAGGTATTTATAAAATGAAACTTTACCCCTTACTACCGCTTGTTTTTATGGCTACTTATTTATTTGTAGGGGTAAGCATTGCCATAAAAGAATGGCAAACTGCTGCAGTAAGTGTGGCCGTGCTAAGTGGTTTTATTGCTATTTACTTCTTGTTTATGAATAAAACAACTGCTAAAGCATCGCTTTAGCAGTTGAATGAGTACTGTATTATAAAAGTAGTTGAGTTTAATTTGTCTTAAAACAAATCGTTGCGAATGGCATAAATGGCTAATCCCATTCTTGTATTTACTTGTAGTTTTTTAAATAGCTTTTCTCTATAATCATCAAGCGTACGTGGGCTTACGCTCATTTTTTTAGCTATTTCTATATAATTATAGTCGGTAGGAATTAATGCTAAAAATTCTCTTTCTTTATCGGTTAATGCCGATACTGGCATCACTTCTGATAAATCGTGCTGCAAGCCTGTAACCAATTTGCTAGAAATATCCTCAGGCATATACATGTTTTTCTCGGCCATGGTATTAATAGCTACATGTAGTTCTTGCGGAGATACATTTTTAGATAAATAGCCCCTTGCGCCATTTCTAAACATTTTTACAATACTACGTTCGTCTGTAAGCATCGTTAATGTAAGAATGCGAACCAATGGGAAATTTTTTGACACATGAATGGCAGTTTCAAAGCCATCCATAACAGGCATACTTATATCAAGCAATAGTACGTCTGGTAATAAATGTTTTTCTAAAAAATCAATACAATGTCGGCCATTATCTGCCTCAAATAGTACGGTACAATTAGGGTAAGATGCAACAAGCTTAGAAAGTGAACTACGTATTAATACATGGTCGTCTACAAGGGCAACTTTAATATTTTTTTTATTGATGGTAGATACTGCCATACTAATCGTTTAAAAGTGTGTCTTCGTCAGGTATTGGAATGGTTATTTTTACAGTTGTACCGCTGCCCAAGGCGCTATCAATAGTAATATTAGCACCAATTAGGTTTGCACGGTTTAGCATACTTTTAACTCCCACACCACCGCTTTTGCCAATTCGTTCTTTTTCCTCTGCCAAGTTAAAACCTTTGCCGTTATCTTGTATTTCTATTGCAAAAGTATATTCATTGCTACAATACACTTTGATATTTACATGAGTGGCCTGTGCATGTTTTAATATATTTTGTAAGCTCTCTTGCAACATTCTATACAAGAAAATTGTTGTTTTACCGTCAAAATAATTGTAGTATAGGTCGCTTTCGTAATTAACGGTTAAAAAACCAAGGCGATTAATATTGGCTACTTCTGCCTTAATAGTTGGTATTAAACCTTCCTCGGCAATACGATCGGTATGTAACGTATTTGATAAATGTTGTATATCTCTAATGGCTTTATCAATAAAACTGCCCGTAGTATTAAGTACTTCTTTATCCTCGCCAGACGAAGTTGTATAAGCCATAGTGCTTAGCGACCTACTTACAAATACCAGTTGCTGCTTCACATTGTCATGCAATTCTTCGCCTATTAAGCGCATGGTATTTTCTTGAATTTCTATTTGGCTGCTTAACAACTCTTGGTTAAACTCTTCACGTAGCCTTGATAATTCTTTTTCTTGTTTGTGCTGCCTACGCTGGTATAAAAACAAGGTAGTAATTACAAAACCCACCAATAACAGGGCGATAATACCGCCAATAACTATGATGATTAAGATTTCTTGATTTTTATCCTGCATAAAAACGCAATACTGAATAGTAAATATAGAAAAACATTTAGTACGATAAGGATATATTGTACATTATTAGCCAAAATTGGTGGAAAAGATTTCATTAAGTTAGCAGATGCAAACAAAGGAAATGTCACACTGTAAAAAAGTAACAAACCTGTACATATCCAAAAATTAGGCTCTTTCGCAAGAATCACAGCTTTTGGTTTTGCAAATAACTGATAGAAGAACATAATTGAGAAAAATACAATCAATAGACATCCTAACGCATATCCAATCGAATGAAAATCTTTTTTGCCTTGAATAAAGAATATATCTGCGAAGGATAAAATTGGATAAATCACAACTAAAGTTAAAAGTATCTTTTTTAAAATATCACCTCTTACAATACTGCGTAAAATCCATAAGTAGAACGTAATTTCTATTGTGGATGCAAGATTGAAAAGAAGTGTGGTGGATATACTTTTACTAATCATCCACGCAGCAAAAGCTTCTACTGTTAAACTTAAAAAAAGAAATGGGGCAAATCCTCTTATGTAAAGAGGTGTTGATTTTTTGAAAAATAACAAAAAACTGAGTAAAAAACTTACCGACACGACTATCATGTATATGTACAACTGTAAACTCATTAGGATACAAAGTAAAAGTATCCTAGAAACAAAGTGCCCCCCTTAAATTAAGGAGGGCAAAATATCCAAGTCGTTCGTAAGACTAGATTATTATCATTCCTGCATCACCTCTGTCTATTATTGAAATACCAATTTCTTCAGAATCATCTGACAAACCCTTTCTGCCACAAAAAGGTGGGCAGAGTTGTGCCATGTTATAACCCAAAATTGTATTGCCATTTTCACCATTTACATACACATCTTTATTTACAGTACTACCATAAGCACCTTCTTTTTGCTTGGTTGCTACCATAGCAAGCGTTTGTAAACCTGCATATTCTGGCTTTTCGGTATAATCTTTCGCGTAAGCGCCAAAATAAAATTTCACACCATCAGCGCCATGTATTTTAGCTGTTTCTAAAAAATTTTCTAGCTCCTCAATGCTCCACCATGCACTCAAGCTATCTTCTTTGCCTAAGCGTTCACTATTTTGAATCCATCTCTCTTGCTTATAATTTCTAATAACACTGTCTACATGTTGAGTAGATACAAATTTGCCCACATTTAGCGATTTTTTTTCGATAGTTAACATAGCTGTTGTATTTATTTGGTGTATAATTTTTTATTGTGCTGTAAACTTGCTACAATTTCTACAACGTTTATTTGCTTCGCAAATAAAAAAAGCGTTGATAATCAATAACATCTATTTATATCTGATATGATTTTCAAAATACAAGGATATTTATAAGGCAAAAAATACCGTGTACACACGCAAAAAATACCGTTGACGCACTACACTAAAACTGCGTAAAACCCGCAGTAAAAACTGCCTATTTTCACGCAAAAAATACCGTAAAAGAAAAAAAGCCATTTCTTTTGAAGTCTTGTAAGGATAGAACATATTTGTACTCGTTCGTAAGCATCGTTTTTAAAATCCAATATCCCCGAGATCGCTTACTCTATTTGAAAAACCCCTTTAGGCTTAAAACCAAAGGGGTTTTTGTTTAATGTAATAGTTGTAAATTGCAGTTATACTAGTTTGTTAAACGTAGGCATTTAGCCGATATTGTTTAACGTTATATCACAACAAATATGATAATATATGGTACATCCTTTGTAAAAAGGATACCGATGCTTAAACTGCTATTACCTTTTATTGCTGGAGTTTTTCTCTGGCATTTTACAGCTTCGTCTCTAGCACCTATCTTTAATATTATCAGCAGTGCGGTTTTGCTTTTTGCGGTTTTTGTGTTGCTGCCAATGCATTTAAAATATGCGTTACAATGGTTAAAAACTCTAGCTATCAATGTACTGTTTGTAGGCTTTGGTGCTTTAGTAACCTACAGTTACAATGGTAGTACGGCTGCCAATAATGTGCTTAAGTGTTATCATCAGCAACCTATCATTGTTACTATTCAAGCGCCGCTTGTAAATAAGCCAAAATCGTATAAGGCATTGGTAAGTATAGATGCTGTGTTTAGTAATAATTGCTGGCAGCCCGTAAGTGGCAATGCTTTCTTGTACTTTAAAAAGGATAGTACTGCACTTGCTTTAAAATATGGTAGCCAAATAGTAATTACCAAGGCACTATCGCCTATTAATAATTTGGGTAATCCCGGTGGTTTTAATTACCAAGCCTATTGCAATTTTCAGCATATTTATTACCAAGCATTTATTGGTAACAAACAATATCATGTATTAGCAAGTGCCAATGCGCATCCTTTTAAGCAATGGCTTTTTAACATAAGAGACAATGTACTTGCAACCCTTAAAACCTATATTCATACAGCTAATGAATTGGCTGTTGCAGAAGCTTTATTAATAGGCTATAGAGACGATTTGGATAGAGACCTAGTAGAATCGTACAGTAATACAGGTGTGGTACATATTATTGCCATTAGTGGCTTGCATTTAGGGATGATTTACGGTGTGCTAAACCTATTTTTCGGTTTGTTTAAGCAATACCATGCTACAAGAATTGTTAAACCCGTAGCTATCATTTTAGTGCTTTGGTTATTTACATTAATTGCTGGTGCAGCACCTTCTATTTTGCGTAGCGCTATTATGTTTACCTGCATTGTACTTGGCGATGCTATGGGTAAGCGTAGTAATATTTACAATACGTTGGCACTATCAGCTTTTGTAATCTTAGTCATTAACCCTTATAGCCTTTGGGATGTTGGTTTTCAGTTGAGTTATAGCGCCGTGCTAAGCATTATTATATTCTACAAATACATTTTGCAATGGCTGTATTTTAAAAACAAATTATTGAAATGGTTTTGGGCTTTAAATGCGGTTACGCTATCGGCACAAATATTGACTATACCCATTATTTTGTACCATTTTCACCAATTGCCTACACTATTTTTTATTACCAATTTAGTAGCCGTACCTGTATCGGGCTTAATATTATATGCAGAATTATTATTGCTATTAATCACTTGGTTTGCGCCTTTGGCAAAAGCAATTGCATGGTTTACTGAGCATTTACTGGCATGGATGAACGATTTTATTATGCGTGTAGATGCATTGCCTTTCTCAGTTTGGAAGGGCTTGCAAATACACTTGCCACAAGTAATAGTACTGTATTTCAGTATTATAGCCGCAGCGATTTGGTTGCTACAGCGCTCGTCAAAAGCACTATTAACTTGCCTATGTTTTGCCTGTGTATTTTTTGGTTGGCGTTATTGGGATTTTATGAGCAAGCATCAGCAGCACAAACTAATAGTGTACAACGTACCACAGCACACAGCTATAGATGTAATTGATGGCCGTGATTATCAATTTGTAGGTGATACTGCTTTGCTACAAGATGGCTTTTTACGCAACTTTCATTTGCAACCATCAAGGGTATTGCACCGCATTGCTGAAGCTGATAGTTTGTGCGCCACTCGTGTTTTTAGCAATATGATTACTGCCAATGGCAAAACCATTATCATTATAGATAAACCCTTGCCCAAACATTTGTATTTGCCCCAAAAGATTACAGCCGATGTGGTGATATTATCGCACAATCCTAAAATGTATTTCTCTAAACTAGCGCAGCTATTTAACTGCAAGCAATATGTATTTGACGCTAGTAACCCTACTTGGAAAATAAACTATTGGAAAAAAGATGCCGATAGCTTGGGCTTACAATATTATGTGGTAGCAGATAGAGGAGCTTTTGAAATGGATTTGTAAGATGCAAAAAATGTAATACAACTTTTTTCTTAAACAAACAAATGCGAAAATTCGCAGTTGTTAAAATATAAAGTGCTAATTAATTTTACTTTATAAACTACTGTTATTAAAGCAATTAAACAACTATCATTTAGAGTAATCGTATTGCTCTCCACCATTTTTTTAGCCTTTTCAGGGTGTCGTAAAAATGATATAAATGGCATTAATGAGAAGGTGGATTACGTGACTTTACAAAAGCAATTCTTTAACACAGAAAACACGAGTGACATAGAGGTTAAAAATCTTGCAAAGGACATTAAAAGGCAAGACTCAATTTTTAGATTCTTGCCTGCGTTTATCCAAAGAAATGGTATGCCCAAATGGGATAAAGTGCTTTATAAAACCCAAAATAAAAATAGAAGCGGCGGTATAGCACCCACAATTGGTGATAGTCAGGTATCAACTTTTACCGAAAATTCAAATACTAATACAGCTAGCCAAGGTGTATTTTTTATCCCTTTACAATCCACTAATTCTAATGAAATAAAAGCTTACATCACGGCTTATAAGCATAATGATAGCTTGTATACCTATCGCTTATACAACAAAGATTCTCTCGACGAAGTGCATGCAAACAATGCCCAAGAGAAATCTAATTTGTTAAATACTGAGGCTGTGTTTGGCTATTTTGAAAAGGCAGTTAACAATAAAGATTCGGTTATTATTGGCAATAATGGAAATAAAACAGTTATTAAAAATGCAAATATTGCTATTAATGAGAAAAACAGTTCTTCAATTAAAAATTTAAGTACAACTACATTATACGCTGGTGGCAGTTGCGATATAACCTTTGAAATTTCAATCACCTACTATCAGGCAGATTATTATATCAACGCTATTATGTTGGCTCTGTTTATGGTGTTGAGGTATATATGAGTATCACCATTAGTTGTTCAGGTGGTGGCGGTGGCGATTGTGGCTGCGGTGGGATAGGCAATCCATCTGGTGGAGGTGGTGATCCAACGGGCGGTTATGACCCTAATAATCCAGGGGGGGGTAACTGGTGGAACAGTGGCACAGGATGGCCATGGAACAACCCTTATTATTACGCTGGTTATGACCCAAATAATCCAAACCCTTACGACCCGGGTTGGGGTTGGTGGTGGAATGGCGGGGGAGGAATGTCTACTCCAATACAAAACTTTATTAACTCACTTTCACCAACACAAGCCTCTTATTGGAACGATCAGAACAATATTTTGATTGTTAGCTTTCTTGAGAACATATTGAACCAATCAAATTTTTCAATTGAAAAACAGGAATTTGTAAAATGGGCTATTGATTATTTCTCACAACATCCAACAACTGATTTAAATAGTTTTAAAAATCAGTTTTAAGTATTTCTGAAGGCGAAGATGGTAGTTATGACAACAACTATTGTGATGACCCAAATCTTACTTTCCCCCCGCAAAGCTTACCATCTTGGACTTTATTTAGCGCAGCTTATCCTAAACATGTAGACCCATTGTACGATACGCCGAATGAAATGTATAATGCAGTAGGTGGTCAAGTACTAAATTTATATAATAGCAATCCTTTAAGTTATCAAAATACCTGTGCTCTAAGAATTTCAAAAGCACTTAATTATTCTGGTATAACAATACCTAGTGGTCCTGATCGATACCAAGGTAGTGACGGTAAGTATTATTTTGTAAGTGCTGCGGCATTATTAAAATGGATGAAAAAAACATTTGGCGTTCCAACTGGTTCTAATCATCTTACAGGTTCACAAGGTGGTACTAATGGCGAAAATTTTCCGATGTTACTTGCAGGAAAGAAAGGTATTTACATTATGACACCTAATTTTCCAGGTGGGTGCAGCACTGGTACAGGATTCTGTGCTAGTGGTCATGCAGATATGATTAATAATAGTACTTGTGATGGCGGATGCTATTTTAATGCTACTGGTGGCGTAAGTGAAATATTTATTTGGGAGCTTCCATAATTTAAAAGTATGAAAAAAATATTTATAATAATAGTAATCTCATTTCTATTCGCTTGTAAAGGCTTAAAACAAAGCAGGAATAATAAACAGGTAAAAGATGCCTATTCATATTCTTTCAAGATGAGTTATTTCAAAAAAATATTACTCGAAGGTTTTAACAAATCTGATGCAATAGTTAGCGTAATGTCCATTGACCAAAGTGGATTTGGAGAAAACATCTTGTCTATTGATGATTATAAATTTATTGATAGTTTAGCTAAACTGGATAATAAAATTATGATTCAAGATTCCTTAAATAAGATTGGGCGAGTTGCAGAAGGTGCTCAAGGCAAGCATATTTTTGACTATGCAATTTTAAAATATGAAAGTAAATGGCTTAATCGTTTAACAAAAAAAAGGTATAAGATCTTTAAAAAAAGTCATCAAGATGATTAAGTCGCAATAATTTAAACCCGTTGGCGGAGTTATTTATTAAAATTATTGGGACAAAAGATGTCGTGCAGTTGTCATAGTTAGTGACGAAACTTTCTAAAACAATATGCACAACATCCGTACAAATTTCATCAAAATACTTG
>JAAFHG010000027.1 GCA_013297585.1 Chitinophagales bacterium | reverse complement strand
TAATGGTTCTTCTACTAATATAACGCCGGTAGATAGCAATTTTGTAAGAACATCCCGTGATCATGCCTTGTATTTTGATGAAGGATCAAGTTGGTATGCTTGTAATAATAATGTTTATGATGATATTGTTTCTGTTAATATTAATATATCAACACCCGATAAACACGATATAGCTGTTACCAATACTTTTGCCGATGATAATACTTTCTGGAATAATGGAACCAATTGTACAGTAAGCCCTATTACTGTCGTAAGCAATGGCAATTGGCCTACTACTGCTCAAAATGTAATCAAAGACGCTGGTCTACAATCTAATTATATAGATATAAGAAGTACTGTTTATGTAAAAGAAGATTTTAATTCCACTGCTCTTGGTAGTGTACCCTCAGGGTGGAATACTAATACTGCTGGCGGAACTATTAGTTCTATCGATGTTTTAAATAATGGCGACCGCAGCATTAAGCTGCAAAAAACAATAACAACTAATAACTTAAGTATTACTAAATTATTTATGCCAGTTAGTGGATATGTGTCAGCTCAGTGCAAAGTAAAGTCAGATGAATCCACAAGTTGGAAAAACGTATGCTACGTTTTTGATAAAAATGGATTACCGGCTGTAAGTGTTATTTTTAAGGATGGCTATTTGCAAGTTTATAAAGGCCCAGGTAACTATACTACTTTACAAACTTTTGATGCCAATACTTGGTACGATATCAAGATTGCACTAAATACTGAGAGTAAAAAACTTGACATTTATGTAAATGGGGTACTAAAACTAGCGCAGGATAATTTTAGAAATCCTGTTTCAGATATTGCACAAATTCAATTTGCCATTGGTAACAATTTTTCAGGTACACTATATTACAACGATGTTAAGATTTATACAGATTTAAACTTCGTTAACGAAAATTACAATACTACAACGACAAATACAGCGCCTTATGGTTGGGCGACAACTTCAGCAGGTACGATCACTGTTGATGAGTTACCAAGTACTAACGATAAAAGCGTAAAAATCAATAAAATAAATACAGTAAGCTTTTTAACTGCGACTAAGACATTTGCTCCTATGAGTGGTAAGGTGTACGTGTGTGCTAAAGTGCGTACAGAAGCTACCACCGACTGGAAAGGTGTACCAACAATTATGGATAGGAATGGGATTGCTGCCGCAAGTGTAATTTTTAAAGATGGTAATATTCAATTATACTATGGGGCTGGCAGTTATGTAATGGTACAACCATTTGTTGCAGGCACTTGGTACAGTTTAAAGCTTGTATTAAATACGTATACTGATAAGTTAGATGTTTACGTAGATAGTGTACTAAAAGTATCACAAGCTAATTTTAGAAATAATGTAGCTGATATAAGTTATTTGCAGTTTTCAATCGGATCTGGTTTTATAGGCACTCTTTACTATGATGATGTGCAAGTTTATCTAAATGAAGGTGGTTCAACTACAGTATCATCTTTAAGTAAACCTGCCGCAAGTGCTCTCCTTACAGAGCAAATATTAGAGAACAGTTTTAAAGTATTTCCAAATCCTTCAAATGGACATTTTAATCTTTCTATCACATCGAAAGAGAATCAAATCGCACATATCACTTTAACTGATCTTTTAGGTAAAGTAATAAAGGTTATTAGAATACCTCTATCTAAAGGTGGACAAACACTTAATTTAAATGCTCAAGGTTTGGCATCTGGAGTTTATTCGATTACTACTGTTTTTAACGATAAAAAAATCTCTCAACAAATAGTCAAGCAATAAAACCCTAATCAAAGTAGCATTCATATTGAGTCCTACTGAAATCTAAAAATTAAAAAAATGAAAAAAAATCTAGCCTTTCTTTTTCTTTTGATATGCTTACAAGGTATATCACAAAAAACCTATTATTGGCAAGGTGGTAGCTCAGGCGCATGGAGTAATTCTTCTAGTTGGTATACGGTAAGGGGCTACAACGGTAACGTTGTAACGCCTGTTTTATCAAGTAATACTGTAAGCTCCATAACTCTCAATAATGTACTAACTGGCTACAGCACAGCACCAACAGTAACTATTACAGGTGGGGGAGGAACTGGTGCTATCGCTACCGCTACTATTAATTCTAATGGAACTATTACTGGAATTACAGTTACTAATCCTGGGTCTGGTTATACAACTGCCCCTTCAGTTCTTATTACAGGTGGTGGATTAACAAGAACATCGCCTAATGCAGCAGACACTTTAGTATTTGATGGCAGAAGCATATCAGCTGGCTCTTTCGCTAGCGCTTCTGGTAGTACTGTTACACTTACAGATTTGACAACAGAAACAATAGCTTACCTTATATTAGTTTCTAATGAAGGTGGTACTGCTGGACGAGTTCTTACAGTTAATTTTCCTACAAGTTCACAAACCTTAACGATAACCAACGATTTATTAATTAGCTACAGTGCAGTACTAAATGATGGTGGTAATACAATAAAGGTTGGTGGTGTTGTTAGCTCCGGTATTTTTAACGCTAATACTACAAGTACATCTTCTATAAGTCATGCAGGTACAGGTAAAATTCAATTAACTGGCACAAGCAGTGGTTCACAAAGTGTTTTGGGTATCACTAGAACTAACAATGGTAGCGGATATACCTCTGCGCCTTCTGTTGTAGTTGGTACTCCTTGGGCAGCTAATACTACTTTTAATACAGGTGATCAAATTTTTTACGGGGCTATAAATAGTGGTACTAATGGTGGCAATCTGTATACAGTTGTAACTGGTGGCACAACTGGTAATATCCCACCTTATACTAGAATCGGTGGGGATATTTATGATGGTACTGCTGTTCTCCGTTGGGTAGGATTTGCAGCAAAAGCTACTTGTACTATTACGAATAATAGATTAGCAACACTTACTGTAACATGTCCAGGTAGTGGTTACACGTCTGCACCAAATATCTCTTTCACGGGCGGCGGCGGTACTGGTGCATTAGCTACAGCTACTGTTAGTTCAAATACCTATTTTCTCTTGCAAAGTGGTAATGTTCAATTAGAAGCTAATGTATCTTATGGTTTGTGTTTCTCAGGAAATACTACAATTAACGGGTTATTAAATTTGTCAAGTGGTGCTGGGTTAAATTTTAATAGTAGGGCTTTGGTATTAGGTGCTAGTGCATCTTCAGTTTTAGCACCCACGGCAACTTTCAGCAATTTAGGCACAAGTAATTTTGCAGGTCGTCCTATAACTCTTCAATCTGATGCTAGTGGTACGGCTTCTATAGCAACAATTTCTGGTACATTGAGCAATGTTACTAACGTAACGGTACAGCGCTATATTCCATTTCAGCGTGGTTACCGCACTTTTGGTCATCCTTTTACTACTGGTCAAACTTTAGCAGGTTTAAATTCAGCTTTTGCCATTACAGGTAGTGGTACAGGTTTTACAAGTGGTCCTTCTTCTATTTTTAGATATGATTCATCAGCAACTAGCGGTAATGCCTTAGTGGGTATTTCAAATAGTAACAGTACTACAGATATTTTATGGGGTGCTGGTCAAGGTTTATACGCATTAGTACGTGGTAGCGGTACGCAAGGTATCAACTTTGATTATACAGGTGGTAAAACTGCTGCTACAGCAAGTTACACAGGTACTATTAACCAGGGTGCTTTAGCAGATTATGCATTGGGTTCAGTAAACTATACTTTGGTAGGTAACCCTTATCCAAGTGCCATTAATATCAAGAATGTAAATTCAAATGGTGGTACAGCATTGTCAGGTAATACGAATGTTTACACTACTATTTATGTGTACAACCCGTATAAAAATGCTGGTGCAGATGATGTATTACGTGGTGGTTTTGATGCTTATACCAATGACGGTAGTACAGACATCATTATACCAAGTGGTGGTGCATTTTATGTAAAAGCAAAAACAGCTGGTCAAGTATTGAAATTTACTGAATCAAGTAAAAGTACAAGCACTGCTTTAGCGGTATTTGGCGAAGGCAGTATCACACCAAGTGTAAAACTAGGTATTGAAAGTGGTAAAGGTTCATGGGATAATGTACTAGTAAGTTTATATAAAAATGGTACAGGCAATGCAACAGATATTTATGATGGTGAGAAATTGAATAATCAATTGTTCGATTTATATAGCTTATCAGCGGAAGGCAAAAAATTATGTATTGATAGCCGCAGCAATAATTTAAGCAGCGAGCAAATAATACCGCTAGGTATAAGAACCAATGTCGTAGGTATAGATTTTAAGTTTACTGTACAACAAAACAGTTTACCAAGTAATGCTAAAGTGGTATTACGCGATAAATTGTTACAGCAAGAAGTAACGTTAGATAAAGACTTTGCAGGTTACACATTTGCCATAAGCAGCGATACAGCAACAAAAGGCAATAACCGTTTTGAACTAGTAATAAATGGTACCGCTGCAAGTATAGTAGGTAACCCACAAGACCAAGCAGCTATTGTAAGCTTTAATGCAAGCCCTAATCCATTTAGAGATGTAGTTACTGTAAGCTTAGATAAAGCAAGCACTACCTCAACAAGAGTAAGCATTTTAAACATACTAGGTCAGTCTGTACAAAGCAAAGTAGTAGCAGCAGGTACAAGCAATGTACAGTTTAGTCTAAGCAGCGAAAGTGCAGGTACTTATTTTGTAAGAGTATCTACTGATAAAGGTGATTACACCCACAAAATAGTAAAGCAATAAAACTTTAAAACAAGTAAGAGAGGTTAAGCAAGCAACCTAGCCTCTCTTACTATTACAAAACATCAACTTAAAAATATTGATCATGATAACGAGACAACAAAAGCAGATAATCAGTTTTATTTTATTACTAGTAGTAATGGTATTACCCATGCTAGCAATGGCTGATGATGGTGGAACGCCAGATACTGGTGGTGAATTAGATCCAGCAGTTCCAATAGATGGTGGCTTAAGCCTACTTGTAGCAGCAGGCGTAGGTTATGGTGCTAAAAAAATGAAGGAAAGAAAAAGCAAAATTATCACAAGAAATAAATAAAGATACAAATTATGAAAAGAGTTCTATTTCTATCACTTATGCTTGTGGCATTTAAGAGTGAAGCACAATTTACACCAGGTAACTTGGTAGTTTTAAAAGTAGGTGATGGTGCAACCGCACTTGGTGCAACGGCAACAAATGTTACTTTAGTACAGCTAAAAACCGATGGTACACGTATTGATTCTTTAGCAATACCATCAACTGGTTCAAATAAGTTAGTACTTTTAGGAAACAATTATTTAGACGGCGCACTGCGTTTATCCACCAATGGGCAATATATTACATTTGCTGGTTATGATGCAACCGTGGGAAGCACATCTTCTAGTACACTTGATAATACCAATAAGGTAATTGCTAGAGTAGGCACGAATGGTGTTGTAGATTTATCAACTAAAATTGTTCAATCTGGTACCGGTGTACGTATTGGTTCGGCAATTACAGATGATGGAACCAAATTCTGGTTCAATGTGTCTAACACTAACGGTACTGCTACTTACCCTATTGGTTATGTACCCTTTGGAACAGTAAGTATACCAACTGCAGTAAGTGATGCAAGAACAAACTGGCGTTCTGTAAATATTTTCGGTGGGCAATTAATGGCCAATGTTAGTAACGTAGTGTTTTTTATTGGAGCCACCTTAGCAGATGTAACAAGTCCTGCAAGTCCTATTGCAGCAACAACATTATTTACCAATAACTCTAGCCCTAGCCCTACTTTTAATGGGTATGGGTTTGTAATGTTTGACTTAGACGCTACTGAACCAGGATATGATGTAGCTTATGAGTTATCTCAAGGTAGCAATACAACAAGAGGTATAGTAAAAAGCATTAAAACAAATGGTGTATGGAATACTGGTGGAACTCTAACAAATACCGATGTTAGAGCTGTAGCTGGTGCACCAACTACAAACCCTGGTGGATTAATAGATATTACAGGAACAATTGTTGCAGGTAAGCCAGTTTTATATACTACAAGAGGCACGGGTGTAAATAATACTATTCTTTCTATTACAGATGCTGGTGGTTACAGTGCCACTTTTACCCCTACATATGCTACAATTGCAAATGCTGGTGATAATTTTAGCTTTATTGGTATTTCTTTTACGCCCGGTACATTGCCCTACCTTTCTTTACCATTAAACTTATTATCATTCAACGCTTCTATAAATAATGAATCTGTACTTCTAAAATGGTCTACTAGTAATGAGATTAATGTGCAAGGGTTCGAAGTTGAAAAAAGTTTAAATGGTGTAAGTTTTATTTCATTAAGTCAATTAAATGCTAAAAACACAACAGGTACAAACTATTACGGTTTCACTGATATGCCAAAAGACAATGGCGTAATGTATTATCGCTTAAAGATGGTTGATAAGGACGGGTCTTATAGTTATAGTAGCGTTATTACAATAAATAATCAAATAAGCTTAAATAAATTAACGGCTTATCCTAATCCTGTTGCCGATAATATTACAATTTCACATGTAAAAGCAGGAAAAAATGATGCAATAAGGGTGGTAAATGTTAATGGCAAAGTAATTAGTACGTTGTCTGTAGAGCCGAATACAACACAAACAAGTATAAGCCTTACGCATCTTTTGCCCACCAATTATTTAATACAATACATAAGTAGTAACGAAACTTCTACTGTAATTGTCAATAAAAAATAGTAACCTTTTTTAAGATCAAATAATTTCAAACAACTTCGATAAAACAAATACGCTAAATGCCATTTTTCATGAAGTTTAAACTGATATCAGTTATTTTTTATTTTATATCACTTTGTGCAACTGCACAAAGTGATATAAAGCGTATTTCAATTAATAAAATAATATTAACTTCTAAGCAAAAAAGTGCATTAAGAAAAGAACTAGAAAAGGTTGAAAAAGGTTATGATAGAGAGGCAAAAATGTTAGTGTCTCGCTTTGGAAGCCCTGGTTATCATACTACATTAAAGGAAGGTAATATTCATTCAACCTTTTCATCACTTGGTTATTCTTTAGAGTTGCTTGATGCAGATATCGACTCATTAACTGAAAGGGCTAAATTGATTATTGACAAAGTGGTGTCGTTACAAGATACAAATCCAAGCAGTAAAAACTTTGGCATTTGGCCTTGGTTTTTAGAAGAACCTTTAGAAAAGATGTCACCACCAGACCCTAATTGGGCAGATTTCTGTAGTAAACGGCTACTAGAAATTATCATTAATCATCGAGATAAATTATCTAATAAATTAAGCGTAAGGGTAGATTCTGCCATTTTGTGGGCTGCAAGAGCCATACAAAAACGTAATGTAGGACCAAGCTATACCAATATATCTGTAATGGGAAGCTTTGTTACTATTACGGCAGGTGATTATTATAAAGATAATAATTTGTATGAATATGGGATTCAGCGATTAACACGATTTTATTCTTACACTATCAAAGAAGGCGGATTTACTGAATATAATAGTCCCACTTATAATATGGTAGTAGTAGAAGAGCTAAATAGGATGCGTTTTTATGTAACCAATGCTGAAGTGCAAAAGCTGGTAAATGAGTTATACGCTAAAATGTGGCGTGAAATTGCATTGCATTTCCATGTACCTACACTTCAATGGGCAGGCCCACATAGCCGCAGTTATAGTAATATTCTAAATGCCTCTACTACAGCAATTATAAAAAATGCAATACTTAAGCAAGAAGATAAAATTTTCTCATTAGACGATTATAGATATCCCAATACTATCCCTGACAGTCTAAAATATTATTTTACAGATGCAAAACAAATACGATGCGTGGTAGACACTTTTAAAGCCACTCAGCCTATTTATATAGGCACTACCTACGTTACGCCTGATTATGTAATAGGGTCAATCAATCAATGCGATATGTGGAATCAACGGAGAAACCTTATAGCTTATTGGGGAAGTTCGGCAGAAGTATCAGTTTTACAAGTAAGACTACTACGCGATTTTTACGATTTCTCATCCGCCATTTTTAGAAGTGTTCAGAAAGGGAATAAAGTGGTGGCTGGTGTAAGTTTTATAACAGATGGTGGTAATACGCACCCAAGTTTAGATAAAGTCATCAACGGTACAGTAAAAGCTCGAGATATAAGATTACGATTTGAATTAAATGGCTATGGGTTAAACGACTTAAAACTAAAAAAGCTTGGTGAATTTTCTGATTATACCCACATAAAAATGAACGGTATGGATATTTCCTTAATCGTTCCATTTGCTGTATTTGGAAATAATACAATTACTTGGGATTATGGAAGTTCAAAAAATGCCGCCTGGGTTGATGTTGTTTTTTATAGTGGCCCCACTATCGATATTAATTTAGCTCAAATTGAAAAAGCTGCGGCTGTAATGGCTATCACACTTTCAAAGAAAATGGAAAGTAATTTGCCCGAGTTAGCATTAAAAAATTTGGGTAACGATTTACAAATTTCATGGGGCGACCTGCAACTGTCTTCACCATTAAAACCGTATAAATCAAAATAAATGATATGAAACTCTGCAATATTAAATTTAGCGTTTCCATTATAACAATATATCTACTAATAGGTGTTAATGGTTCATTTGCACAGATAAGTTCACCTGAAAATATTATAAAAGTAGTAGCCAAAAAAGCCATGCAATCAACTTCTAGGCAATTTATAAATGCCAAAACAAAAGAACCGATTGGTTCTTTGGCTAATATAGAGGTGAACAGCGATGTTAGAGTTGAGAGTGTTTACAATCGTTGGGAATACGTAAATGGCGTTTTTACAATGGCACTAGCTCGTATGGCACAAGTATTAAACGACACAATTTATACGAATTATGCCAATGCCAATTTTGACTTTTGTTTTAACAATATTGCTTCGTTTAAAAACTTATACCAATCGGGTAAACCCTCTGAATGGGAAGCTTTTTATAGAATGGATAGGTTAGATGATTGCGGTGCAATAGCAGCTGGATTAGCCGATTTGAATCATATCAAAAGCAATAAAAATTATGAAGCATATTTAAAACGCACCGCTGATTATATTTTAAAAAAGCAGTCACGTTTAGAAGACGGCACCTTGAGCCGTAAAGAGCCGCATGATATGACGGTATGGGCCGATGACTTATTTATGAGTGTGCCTTTTTTAGCCCGAATGGGCAAATACACTGGTGAATCTAAATATTTTGAAGACGCCATAAAACAAGTAGAAAATTTCAATAAGTATTTATATAACAATGCCTCAGGTTTGTATTGGCACTGCTGGTATCAACCAGAAAAAATGAATGGTGTAGCTCAGTGGTCTAGGTGCAATGGGTGGGTTGCTATGGCACAAGCCGAATTGTTAAATTGTTTACCCAAAAATCATCCTAAGCGGAAAGAACTAATTGGTTTTTTACAAAGGCAAATAACTGGTTTTTCGCATTATCAAGATATAACAGGTTTATGGCATCAAGTGCTTGATAGGCAAGATTCTTATTTGGAAACTTCTGGTACTGCCATGTTTGTTTATGCAGTTGCAAAAGCAGTAAATGAGGGATGGATTAGTTCATCGTATTTATCCATTGCAGAAAATGGCTGGCAGGGTTTAGCATCAAAAATAACAGCTGATGGGCTAGTGCAAGATGTTTGTGTAGGTACTAATATAAAAGATGACATTAGGTTTTATTTAACTAGACCTAAAAAATTAAACGACAATCATGCTTTGGGGGCTGTTTTACTGGCAGGTACAGAAATGATTAATATTAAGAAAAATTAAACTATATAAACAATTAAAATTTATTGATGGCATTTATAAGTAAATCATCCAAGTTAAACACACATTCTTCATTAAATAAGAATAGCTACCTTTTTCCATTCATTTTAATCACCTCTTTGTTTTTTTTATGGGGCTTTGCTCACAACCTAGATCCGATTTTAATTCCTCATTTAAAAAGATCTTTTACCTTATCAACCTTGCAGGCATCATTAGTAGATTCAGCAGTTTTTATAGCTTATTTTTTTATGGCGTTGCCAGCAGGTTTTATTATGAGAAAATATGGCTATAAATCTGGTATTATTACAGGTTTATTGCTTTTCGCATTGGGTTCATTTCTATTTATACCAGCTACGAACACGCAAGCTTATATCTTTTTTTTAGGTGCGTTGTTTATTATTGCTTGCGGTCTTACCATTTTAGAAACAGCAGCAAACCCTTATGCAGCCTTGCTTGGTGACCCTAAAACATCCAGCCAGCGTTTGAACTTTGCCCAGTCATTCAATGGTCTTGCAGCAACAATGGCTCCCATTATTGGGGCAAAGCTAATATTGGTACAAGGTGCAACAGATGAAGAACTGAATAAGATGACCGATACAGCAAGAAAGATAGCCTTGGCTTCAGAAGCATCAACCGTTAAGCTGCCTTACTTTATTTTGGGGACAGTTATTCTATTGATTGCTATTGCATTTTATTTTACCAAACTCCCAGAAATAAAAGATGGTGACGATGAAGAAAGCAGTGCCAGCATACTACATGCTTTTAAGCACAGGCATTTAAGTTGGGCAGTAGCAGCGCAGTTTTTTTACGTAGGAGCACAAGTTTGTGTATTTAGTTTTTTTATCCTTTTTGCCTCTAAAACAATACCTGTTGGCACCATAAAAGATGGATTAATTATTGCCATAGAAAAAGCATTTTTATGGCTACATATTATTGATAAGCCAAGTGAAACTGGTTATCTATCCTATTATCTCGCTACAGCTGGACTTGTATTTATGATTGGTCGTTTTGTAGGTACATTTATTATGAAATATGTACAACCCAATACATTATTAGCAATTTATTCAGCTATAAATATAATACTTTGTCTTATTGCCATTTATGGTCATGGTACTACACCTGTTTATGCCACTATTGGCATTGCTTTTTTCATGTCCATCATGTTTCCAACCATTTTTTCTTTAGGTATAAAAGACTTAGGCGGGGATACAAAATTTGGAAGTAGTCTTATTATTATGTCTATTGTAGGTGGAGCAATACTACCGCTACTTTTTGGCGTAATAAGTGATAGTACTGGAGATATACAGTATGGTTATATTATACCTACTATTTGTTTCTTGGTAATATTATTATTTGGTATAACTGGATATAAAAAAGGTATTTGATAATTATATATTAATTAAAAATATTTCAACGTGGTTGTAAATATTAATTTACTATTTTAGAATTATGCCTAGCTAATTTAAATACAATAAAATGCAATAAACTACGCAATTATGAAAGTGAAAAGAGGTTTATTGTAATATTGTTCTTAGTTGTGTTATCTGTAATTCGATCAACAAATATATTTTCCCAGAAACCTATTACAAACTGGTCAATACTTAAATCTTACGACCAAGATCATTTATTAAATATCGCTTTACCATTAGGTGGTATTGGTACAGGAACAGTTTCCGTAGGTGGTCGTGGCGAATTACGTGATTGGCAAATTATGAACCGTCCAGGCATAAATTTCAGTACCGTTACTAAAGGCAATAATGCTCCTTTCTTTTCCATTTATATGAAACCTGAAAATGCCGTTTCTATTACAAGAGCCTTGATAGGTCCGGTGTATCCTACCGAATACCAACATTGGGAGGGACGGCCTGTAAATAATAACGGCATGCCTAGATTTTCGAAAGCTTCATTCGATTGTATTCTTATTAATACAAAAGAACCAAGACTCGAAGCAGTGAAAAAAGTGTTGTTACAAATAATAAGCAATCACACGTAAAAAGTGTTGTGTATACCGATCAGGAATTAGCGACATCAAAGCGGATTGGGCGCCAGGTATTGACTCATTTAAATCTCATTTACAAGCTATTTTAGGCACTACACAAAGTATCTCAATACCACATGGCAACGTGTTAGAGCAGTTTGATAGATCGTCTCAAAAGTTTAAAACAGTAATCATCAAAACTGAAGGGCTTATCCCTTATTCTTCGGTTTTCATACAATTAGATTGTAAATACTGGTCTACAGCTTAAGAAGATGCTTTACGAAATGCCATTAGGGTAAATGATACAATTACACGCCATATAAGTGAAAAGTAATTACAATTTTTTACCCGCTAGCTGCTATTTTAAGAAAAAAAGGATACAAGTAATAGATAATTAATGAACCATAAATAAAATAAAATTATGCATAAAAATTGCCTTGTTACTCTATTCGTTTTAAGTGCTTTTTTGGGAAATGCACAAATAAAACCATTTTCTCTCTTTACGGATAATATGGTATTACAAAGAGAAACCGAAGTGCCAGTTTGGGGCACTGCTAAAGATTGTAAAACGGTAACCATCGAGTTTAACGGCCAAAAAAAGGAAGCACCTGTAGTAGATGGTAAATGGCTCATTAAGCTTTCACCTATGAAAGCCAATGCCACATCGCTTGATATGCGTTTTAGTGGGGATAAAAACCAATTAGTATTGCATAATGTAGCCGTTGGTGAAGTATGGCTTGCTGGTGGTCAAAGCAATATGGAAAGGCAATTGGGCTTACGACGTGGTCAAAAGCCAATACTTAATTGGGAGGCTGAAGCAGCCGCAGCCGATTATGCTGCTATTAGAGAGTTTGCATTACCACATAATAATAATGTAAAAGTACCTGTTACATCTATCAACGCCCAATGGAAAGTATGTACACCCAAAAACGTAATTGATTTTTCTGCCGTAGGTTATTTCTTCGCTAAGCAACTTCATGAAAAATTTAAAGTACCTGTGGGCATTATCCATTCTTCTTGGGGTGGAACACCTGTAGAAAAATGGATAAGTAAAGAGCTATTGCAATCTAACCCAGAGTTTGTTTCAATCGTAGAAAAGTACAAAGAAGCCATCACTACATTTCCATCAAGTTTAGCTGCTTATAATGCTAGTAAAGATTCTTTAAACCTGAAATGGATAGCGGATTCTGCTGTCGCTATTACTACAAAAAAACCAATACCTGCTAAGCCGCTAGCACCAATAGATCCGCAACGCAGTGGCGATTGTGGCGGTTTATATAAAAACATGATTGAGCTTTTAATACCTTATGCCATTAAAGGTGTTATATGGTATCAAGGTGAATCTAACATAAGCAATGCACCTTTATATGCAAAGTTATTTCCTGCTATGATTAATGCGTGGCGCAGCAAATGGGGTATAGAGTTTCCTTTCTTATTCGTGCAACTAGCACCCTTTAAAAACAATACACCTGAGCTGCGTGAAACACAACTGTATACAGCCCTACAAACGCCAAAAACAGCCATGGTGGTTACGCTTGATTGTGGCGATACTACTGATATACATCCTGCTAATAAAAAACCTGTTGGCGAAAGGCTTGCCTTAGCTGCACGTGTGGTGGCTTATGGTGAAAAATCGCTGGAATACTCAGGACCTATATACGAATCATTTAAAATAAAAACCAATCAAATAGAAATAAGTTTTACCCATGTAGGGCAAGGTCTATCTACACAAGATGGAGATACCCTTACTGGTTTTACCATTTCATCTGATGGCAAGGATTTTATCCCAGCAACTGCTCAAATTAAAAAGAATAAAGTAGTGGTTTCATCAGCATCAATTAAAAAACCGATAGCAGTACGTTATGCTTTTATTAAAAGCGCTTTTGGCAATCTGTTTAATAAAGATGGGTTACCTGCATCTCCTTTTAGAACGGACTCACCTTTTGTAAAAAATTAAAAAATGAAAAAGAGATTTTTTGTAGTGATTATTTTGGTAAGTTTTTGTGTATCATCGTTTGCACAGCAAACTGATGCTAGGCTTGCATGGTGGAAGGAAGCCAAGTTTGGCCTTTTTGTGCATTGGGGTTTGTTCTCTGTTGCTGGTGGTGATTGGAAAGGAAAGCCTTCTAAAGGCGGTGAACATTTTATGATGTACGAAAAAATTCCATTGAAAGAATACGCCACCATTGCTGCACAATTAAACCCAATAAAATTCAATGCTGATGCTTGGGTAAAAGCAGCTAAAGATGCAGGCATGAAGTATATTGTAATTACTACAAAACATCATGAAGGTTTTGCTATGTTCAATTCGCCAAGTAATGATTATAATATCGTAAAAGCGAGCCCATATGCTAAAGACCCTATGGCCATGTTGGCAAAATCTTGTAAAAAATATGGCTTTAAATTGTGCTTCTACTATTCATTGGGGCGTGATTGGGCCGACCCCGATGTGCCTACAAATTGGCCAACAAAAGGCGGCAGAAGTAATACATGGGATTATCCAAATGAAGATGCCAAAGACTTTGCTAAATACTTTGAACGTAAAGTAAAACCTCAAGTAAAAGAATTGCTTACACAATATGGCCCTGTGGGGATGCTTTGGTTTGATACGCCAGAGATGATAAATAAAGAGCAAAGCAAAGAATTAAGAGAGTTGATTTTAAAACTACAACCCAATTGTATTATTAACGAACGTATGGGCAATGGTGAGGGCGACTTTAATGTATCGGAACAAAAATTAAATAAAAGTGCGGCCTCTAAACCTTGGGAATCTTGCATTACCATTAGCCGCCAATGGGGATTTAACAAATATGATACTACTTACAAATCACCAGAAGTGTTGGTGAGAAACTTAATTGAAGTAGCTAGTGCCGATGGTAATTTTTTATTAAACGTTGGACCTAATGGCGAAGGCGAAATTAGTGCTTACAGTCTTAGGAGACTTGCATCGGTAGGTGAATGGATGAACGTAAATGGCGAAGGTATTTATGGTTCACATGCTTGGAAAATACAAGGTGAAAAAATAGACGTTGAAAAAGAAATAAAGAAAGAGGCAGCAGACAAAAATACCATGAAAGATGTGTTTAATGATGCGACTTCACAAAAAACGCCTGCTGATATTCGCTTTACTGCAAAAGGCAATGTAGTGTATGTGTTTGTAAGAAGTTGGAAAACCCAAGATGCATTGGTTAAAGCCATGTCTGCTGGAAAAGAAAACATACAATCTGTACAACTATTAGGCTACAAGCCAGTAATAGATTGGGAGCAAACTGAAGAAGGGTTAAGCATAAAATTACCGGCTAATTACAGACCTGCATTACCCATTTACACCTTCAAAATCACTTTAAAATAAAGGGCTAGTTGTTAGTAATAAAAAATTATTTTCATAAAAATGAAACGATATTGTTTAGCAGTGGATTTAGTGGATGACCCTTCATTGATTGCCGAATACGAATATTGGCATAGTGCAGCCAATGGATGGCCTGAAATTAAAAAAAGCATTCTTGATGCAGGTGTGATTAATATGGAAATTTATCGCATCGGCAACCATATGTTTATGATAATGGAAGTAGATGAAGGCTTTAGTTTTGAACGAAAGGCTGCCATGGATGCATCCAATCCAAAAGTTCAAGAATGGGAACAATTGATGTGGAAATTTCAACAATCAATGCCCTTTGCACAGCAAGGGGAAAAATGGATGTTATTAAAAAAAAAATTTAACTAAATGTCTAAAATATTTTTTACTTCAGAAACTTTTAGACGATTTTCTGCTGATTTCAGATAATTCTTCTGCAGGTTATTTAATAAATCAACATGTCAGATGTAAATCCAGGTGGGATCATTAATAACAAGCATTTGATAGACCTTAAAAAAATAATTCACATGAAATACATATTCTTAGTACCTTTTTTTGCAATTGTTTTCAGCATTAGAGGAGCTTTTGGCCAAAATGGCGTGAAATTTTTAAAAGGTAATACAACAACTAAAGTTTGCGGAGCATACAAAGCCATGCCAATAAATGGTGCCATCATAAACACATCAAATCATGAATCTGGAGGTTATACAGTTAGCTTGCATAAACAAGGGGAAGGCTTTAAATTAAAGAATTCAACAGCCGCTAAAAAACTCGCCTTGCATTATGCGTCTTCAGGTGTAGGAATACTTTGGATAAGCATTAACGATGCCCCCTCTCAAAAATTAAATATACACGCATCAGGAAATCTTATCACATCATTTTTAAATGCCATTATAGATATAGCTATTCCTGCTGGGGCTGATGTAGTTATAACCCTTGCTACTGAAAATATAAAAGTTAATATTGACTTGATAGCCACAGGCAGTCATTTTAATTTACCACCTGATATTTGGAACCTTCCCCAACTACCCATAGCCAAAGGACCTTACAAGTCTGAATGGAAAAACATCAGCCAAATTTATATGGCACCAAACTGGTGGCGTGAAACGAAATTAGGAGTATGGTCACATTGGGACCCGCAATCCATGCCTGAAAATGGTGACTGGTATGCAAGAACAATGTACCAGGAAAACTCTCCAGTTAACAAATTGCATGTAAAAACCTTCGGCCATCCATCTGAATATGGGTACAAGGATATTGCCCATAATTGGATAATAGACCAATGGGATCCGGAATTTTTTATGAACCTGTGTGTTAATATGGGTGCCAGATATTTTATGGCGATGGGTGCTCATCATGATAATTTTGATAATTGGAACTCTGCCTACCAACCATGGAACGCTGTTACAGTAGGTCCTAAAAAAGATATTGTGGGCACTTGGAAAAAAGCAGCACAAAAATATGGGCTAAGGTTTGGTATAGGGTTTCACAACACACCTCCACGCACCTGGGGCCAGTTTATGCCAGTTAAATATGGAAGTGATAAAAACGGGCCATTCAAAGGCGTACCTTACGATGGGTTGCAAACCATATCGGATGGCAGAGGTAAATGGTGGGAAGGACTGGATCCAGTTGATTTATACGGACCACCGCATAACAGCAAGGACAATTCGCTTAATTCGCCGTTTGCGAACCAATTTATGTGGCGAATAGACGATGCGATCAATAAATATCATCCTGATGTTATTTATTTTGACGAACATGCGGGGGATTCAAGGATGGATTTGGGAGTACACATGGGGTTGGGCTTTTTAGCACCGAGGTTAGTAGCTAATTATTATAATAAATCTTTGAAATGGAACAATGGCAAAATGGATGTGGTCGTAAATTTAAAAGGAGTTGGCGGCCGGTATAATAGCTTCCAGAACAATAATGGGCTATTACCATTTGTGGAGCATTCGCTAGTTAAGAGCTCGGAAAAGGTTATCGAAAAAGAAATATCGGCATACCCATTTCAAACAGAAGAATCTATTTCAGAATGGCATTATCAAACAGGTCAAAAATATTTGAATGCTCCCAATATCATTACAATATTAATGGAAAACGTTTCCCGTAACGGTACCCTACTGCTTAATTTAACGCAACGCGGCCGTGGAAACCTTGATACTGAAGTAGTACAGATTGCCAAAAATGTAGGTAGCTGGCTTAAAATAAATGGTGAAGCAATATACGGTTCCCGCCCTTTTGAAGTATATGGCGATTCAGCAGTTTATTACACTAGAAATAATGGGAAACTGTATGCTACGCTAACTAAATGGAAAAATGCTCCCATAAATCTAAAGGCACTGGCTGTAAACGGTGCCACGCTTGGCAATGTGGATAAAGTAGAATTACTTGGAAAAGGCTTAGCCATTTCATTGCCATTTACGCAGGATAACCAAGGCTTAGCCATTAACCCCTTTTCTGCTACAAAACCGATTGATGGTATTATCGATACAGTGCTGGCATTTAATTACAGAGTTTTACGCATAACTCATAATAGAAAAAATTGGATAAATGACGACGACCCTGGCATTACCATGGCACAGGGTTGGTTCAGGCAAGCAAATTTGGGTAATGGCAGTTTTAATAATGACCTCACTGTAAGTGATATGATAGGTTCAAAACTTGAATTTTCTTTTATCGGTCAGAATGTTTCAATTGTAGCGCCAAAGCAACCTGGTGGTGGTAAAATTGAAGTGTTGATCGATGGCACAAATAGCAAAAAGGTAGATCTTTCTAGCACAGGAAGCTGGCAAAGCCAGCAAGTAGTTTATCATATAGAAAAATTGTCAAAAGCGAAGCATACCCTTACCCTTATCAATCGTGGCGGTGGCAATGTCGCTTTTGATGCGTTAATAGTCGATGATAATCATTAACGCCAGTATTAGCTATAAGTTGACAATAACGAATCTATTCGTTGAAATTTAAGAAACTATTCTAATGGATGCGTTAATATTTGATAAAGAATTCCCTGTTGCAAAACAGAATCCATATTTTACTAACTTGCCAATCAAACAAGTGATTATACAGGCGAAGAATTGACAGATGTTTTGATAGGAAATTTTATAACAACAACACAGACCACATGTTCACTACCAATAAACTTCAATTACCTCCAGTTATTTTTGGCACTAGTTGTTTAGGCAATTTGTATGAAGCAGTACCTTACGAAATCAAGTTGGCAATTATAAAAGAATGTATTAACCCTTTGGCGGAGTTAAAAAGCAAGTTTATGCTTTACTCTTCCAATTGGCTTGTTATATATAAACTTGTTCAAGAACTGTAAAACTGTTAATCCAGTAATCTTCGCCAGTACTCTAGACTTATAACCATTAAAGGATTTGGCATAATTACGTTGCATCATAAACTGGTCACACAACTGAGAGAAAACTGTCTCAATTCTCTTTCTTACTTTCTTCAGAATCCACATCGTGGGC
>JAAFHG010000306.1 GCA_013297585.1 Chitinophagales bacterium | reverse complement strand
AGTGCTTAAGCGGTAATATAAATCTTGTCTAAAACGGCCTTTTTCTGCAAATTCAAGTAATTCTCTATTTGTAGCAGCAATAACACGTACATCTGTTTTTTGCACTTTAGACGAACCTACACGAATAAATTCGCCAGTTTCTAATACACGTAGCAAGCGAGCTTGTGTACCCAATGGCATTTCACCAATTTCATCTAAAAAAATAGTACCTCCACTAACCGTTTCAAAATAGCCTTTGCGGCTATCAACCGCACCAGTAAAAGCACCTTTTTCATGACCAAATAATTCACTATCAATGGTACCTTCTGGTATGGCGCCACAGTTAAGCGCAATAAAAGGGTTGTGTTTTCTTGCTGATGTAGCATGTATAATTTGAGAAATTACTTCTTTACCCACACCACTTTCACCTACTATCAATACCGTTAAATCGGTTGTAGATACCTGTACCGCAGTGTTTAATGCAAAGTTTAGTGCAGGCGCATTGCCTATGATACCAAATCTATTTTTTATGCTTTGTAAGTCCATTATAAATCTGCTTCTAATTGTTCAACTAAAATTTTAATTTCTGCTATCAATACGGGTATATGATTTTTCACGATTAAGTATAATTGATAGGGGGTCAACCAAATCATACTCATGAGCAATTTTATTTCTTGTTGCAAAAATTTTATACAAATTGGTTATTTCAATGTTTGGCTGTATTGTTTGCGCCCTTTTCAATGCTTCGCTAATTATTTCTATCCCTCGTTCAGCAATCCATTTAACATTGTTAAAAGCGAATTTTGAGGGACTTAAAACGCCATATGTTTCCAGCTCATTGGCAGCTAATAAAGCATCATCTAGATATTTTAATAAGCGTTCTTTTTCTTTAGGCTGCATATACTATCTGTTTACTTGCCTCAATTGACCTTTTTAAATATTTATTAGATATTATCATATTCGGCACAAGATCAATTTTTCTTTTAAGTAAATTGGTTAATGTACTTTCTAAATCTATAATATTATCTATGTAATCGTATGTATCAGAATCCCAACTGCTGAAATTATCTAAATCGATAGTGTATAAAAAATCTATATCGCTGTCAGGGCCAAAATCCTTTTCTTGTGCAGCTGATCCAAATAAATACAACTCTTTAACCTTGTATTTTTTACAAGCTTCTGCTATACCTTCTAGATTATTTTTTACAATATCAACCATAAATCTCAAATTTAAAAGTTGCTGACTATTGACTATTGACTATTGACTATTGACTATTGACTATTGACTATTGACTATCTCACCCAACAAAGTAGCTCTTGTACATTCGTTTACTTTTACGTGTACATAGTCACCTTTTTGCAATTGATAATTGCCCTTAGGAAATACAATTGACTTGTTTTGTTCGGTTCTGCCGCTCCAATCTGTGTCGCTTTTTTTGCTATTGCCTTCTATTAATACTTTAAAGGTCTTGCCAATATCGTTCAAATTGCTTTGGGTAGATAAAGTGCCCTGCATGTCTACAATTTCTTGTAAACGTCTTTTCTTTACGTCCAATGGCACGTCATCATCAAAACGTCTTTCCGCCAATGTACCCGGCCTTTCGCTGTAGAAATACATATAGGCCATATCGTATTTGCTATGAGCCATCGCACTCAAAGTATCTTGGTGGTCTTCTTCTGTTTCGGTACAAAAACCTGTAATAATATCGGTTGTAATACCACAGTCTGGCAATATTTCTCTTATTCTATCCACTTTTGCTAAGTACCATTCTCTTGAATACGTTCTATTCATCAATTGTAAAATACGTGAGTTACCACTTTGTATAGGTAAGTGTATGTAGTTACAAATATTCTCGTATTTAGCTATGGTGTACAATACATCGTCGGTAATATCTTTTGGATGCGATGTACTAAAACGCACACGCAAACTTGGATGTATCAAGGCTACCATTTCTAGTAATTCGGCAAATGTTACTGCTTTGTCAGTCTGTTCATTAAACCAATAATAGCTATCTACATTTTGCCCCAATAATGTCACTTCTTTGAAACCTCTGTTGTACAAATCGGTGGCTTCAGCTACAATAGAAACCGCGTCTCTGCTACGTTCTCTACCTCTAGTAAAAGGTACAACGCAAAAGCTACACATGTTATTACAGCCACGCATAATAGACACAAACGCACTTACGCCATTGCTATCTAAGCGAATAGGTGAGATGTCAGCATAGGTTTCATCTCTACTTAATAATACATTTACTGATTTTTGACCGCCTTCTGCTTCTTCAATTAAATCGGGTAAACTTCTATATGCATCAGGGCCAATAACAATATCTACCAATTTTTCTTCTTCAAGTAATTTGGCTTTTAGTCTTTCTGCCATGCAGCCTAAAACACCTACCAAAACACCTTTTCTAGCTTCTTTTAGCTTTCTAAATTCAGTTAAACGCTTACGAATAGTGGCTTCGGCTTTCTCACGAATAGAGCAAGTATTTACAAAAATCAAGTCGGCTTCTTCTAAGTTTTTAGTAGCACCAAAGCCTTCGCTGTTTAAAATAGATGCAACTATTTCGCTATCGCTAAAGTTCATGGCGCAGCCATAGCTTTCAATATAAAAGTGCTTTTTATAACTATTTGGTTCCAATTCAAACGGCGCAAACGCTTCACCTTGCTTTGCTTCATCATGCACTTTGTTCTGCAACGCTAACATTTCCATTATTCAAGAAAAATTTTGTCTGCAAAAATAAGAGAAACTTGTGTCAGTTTGGCAGCGAATGTTTGTTAAATGGTAATTTGCGATAGAATTTATTGTGCTGTTTTTTTATAACTTGAAAAAAATCGCACAAAATGGTGTTGAAATTTTTGTGTGAAAATTTTTAGCACAAAAAAATAGCACAAAAATTATAGCTTAGCAATTTTGGCAATTCCTCTTCTCAAAGAGAAATTTGAAAGCGCTACACGCCCCCCGTAATTAATAGACAATTTTTTATTTAGCCTACCAACATAAGTTTCTACGGTACGTTGACTAATATGCAGAATATTGCTCATTTCTACATAGTTTATTTGTGCGCATATCACTTTCAATATGCGTAGTTCAGTATCTGTAAGTTGATAATTATTGTGTATTGCTTTTTTTTCTTTCTGTCTTTCTGTAACTAATAGTTGTATATCTATATTATCGATTTCTAGCCTTGGGTCTATAAACCTTTGATTATTCTTAATGGCAACTATTGCTTGCGTTAAAAATTTATAGTCATCATGTTTCCATATAAAACCATATGCATTCGCAGCAAATGCATCAGCAATTAGCTCGGGTTCAAAATGAGAAGAGACTATAATTACACGGATGGACGGGAAAAAATCAGACAAATATTCCAACAGTGTTATACCGTCCATTTTTCGCATTTCTACGTCAAGTAATATTATATCTGGTACTTCTACATTATTGTGAAGCCAGTGCATTACATCTGCACCATCTTCTAATGTTGCCATTACATGATATCCAACCATTGAGTTTGCGATGGCTGCCATTCTAATCCTGTGTTTGGGCAAATCATTCACTATCATTACTTTGTACATAAAGCAAGCAATTATTTGTTATAAATGATAGGGGGTATAACACGGCTAAATAATAGATATATTTTTATTTAGCTGTCCTGCTTAGGTACAGGATAGTAGATGTTATTTTATCAATTAATACTTTGTTAACAAAATTGTAGGGCTTGCCCCACTATTTTAATTGACATCGGATATATATGTTTGCGAAGTAAAATGCGATACATATGCCTTTGAGCACTACAATAGTGAGGTTGTTGTTTATAGTAGCACTGTTTGGGGCTTTGTGTAATAGCAATTTTTTTGGGCCTAATACTTTAACAGCCTACTTTTTATACGTCATACCAGCTTCTATATTGGCTGTTATTATGGGGCTTTCTTTTGTGAAACAAAAGAGAAAGGGTTTCATCAACCATTCAATGCCTTTAATACTGTTATTCTTACTCACACTTTATTATTTCCTTAGTGGCTTTTTACACAAAGATGATGGCAGTATTAATTTGAGACATTATTTTCTGTTGGCAAATTTCTGTTGGCTAGTTGGGCTTTGTATTGCCCTATTATATGAAACGATTAATTTACGCTTTACAGGGTATGTATTATTGTCAACAATTATTGTTGAAGTGATTGTTTTGCTTATTACAATATTTTCAAGTAATTGGCAGTAAAGCTGATTTGTTTGCTGTTACTGGTACTTGGGTTAACCCAAATGTAACGGCCATGTATCTTGTAATGGTATTGCCATTCGTACTTTATTTTTTGATGAAGGGAAATAAAATGGTACGCATTATTGCATTAGCCACTTTATGTTCTATCTGTTTAGTGCTCATCCTATTGAAATGTAGAACCGCTTTTATAGGTGTAATAATTGTTTTAACAATTGTAGCAGCTTATCAATTTAATTTTTTTAGCGTATTCAAGTCTGTTATTACTACCATAAAGGGATGGCTGTTGATTTTAATAGCGATTTCTGCGATAATAGTTGTAGGTGTTTTGTTGTACAATAGTAAAGCATCGTCAACGCATGGCAGACAACTTATTTGGAAGATATGCTTACAAATGGTAGCTAAAAAACCACTAATAGGCAGTGGATATGGGCAATTTGAACACGATTATAATTTAGCGCAGGCGCAATATTTTAAGCAAGGTACAACTACAAAGCAAGAAGTAGCTAATGCCGACTATGTTAAAATGGCCTATAATGAGTTTTTAGAAAACACGGTTGAAGGTGGCGTAATTGGCTTGCTTTTATTTACAGCATTTTTAGTAAGTCTGTTAATAGGCGTACCCAAAATCAATAATTCACCCAAGAATGAAATGCAAGCCTTTTATCCATTTGCCTTTGCTGGTATTGCTTGTTTTGTTGTTATGGGTTTTTTCAATTTTACAGTTCAGGCTATACCAGTAATGGTATTATTTCTTT
>JAAFHG010000110.1 GCA_013297585.1 Chitinophagales bacterium | reverse complement strand
CTAGAATCTCTACCGTAATATCGTTAACTATTTCACCATTTTTTACTACACCATCGTGCCCATCAGAGTTAAATGGATCTAAAGCCACATCAGTCATAACAACCATTTCTGGTACAGCATTTTTAATGGCTTTAATACTACGTTGCATTAAGCCGTTTGGGTTTAAGGCTTCTGTGCCATATTGATTTTTTAGCTCGTCTTTACATTTTACAAACAGTAATACACACTTTAAACCCAATGACCACAAGTGTTTCACTTCTTTAACTGTATTATCCAATGAATAACGATAATAACCAGGCATTGAAGCAATTTCTTCCGTTATATTTTCGCCTTCTACAATAAACAAAGGCACAATAAAATCGTTAGGCGTTAAAATGGTTTCTGCTACTAAACTTCTTATAGCACCATTGGCTCGTAATATTCTGTTTCGGCGTTGTAAAATCATAGTAGTGAGTTGTCAATTGTCAGTTGTGAGATATATCCTGCTTAATTAAACCACTAAGCAACTTAAATGTTTGTATAATGTTGTTTCCTAGAGGTTGTAATTGATCAACAGAAACGTAACTTAATTCGTATGCGATATCAATCGCTGTATCTATTTCTATTACAGAACCTCTAGCTATTTCAAAATATCGCTTACGTTCGCTTGCCGATTTCCTTGAACAACCTTCAGCTATATTCGAGTGTACAGAAAGTGCTGCTCTTCTAATTTGTTGAACCATTGCAAACCTCTCTTCGTTAGGAAATAGTTTTGTGACCTTGTAGCATCCTAAAGCCAAGACTTTAGAAAATTGAAATATATTAAGTTTAGTGTGTGAAAGTTGTAGAAACATGTTTAGTTTTTTAGTTCTAAGGTAATATTTCTCCTTATTCACTCACATCTCACTATTCATAACTCACATTTAACAACTATTTACTCTTCTTGCCCATGTATCTGCATCTATTTCTTGCTCACTCACCCACTCTTTTGGATGCAAACAAGCTTGCAATAACTTATCTTCTTCGCTACCAGCAACAGGCTGATAATTGTACTCGAAACGCACTGTTGGTGGCAAACTCATCAATATACTTTCAATGCGACCATTGGTTTTTAAACCAAACAAAGTACCCCTATCATGCACCAAATTAAACTCTACATAGCGGCCTCTTCTTATCTGTTGCCAATGCTTATTTTCAGGCGTAAAAGCCATGTGCTTTCTGCGTTCTACAATAGGTATATAAGCGTCTGTAAATGCATTGCCACAAGCTTTTCCAAAGTTCATCCAAAAGTTAATATCCTTAGTTTCTGATGGCTTTTGATGATCGTAAAAAATACCGCCAATACCACGTCTTTCAGTGCCACGATGTGTGTTTACAAAATAATCATCACACACTTTTTTAAAGGCTGGATAAAAGCTTTTATCGAAGCCATCACACACCGCTTTATACGTTAGGTGAAAGTGCTTGGCATCTTCTTCAAACAAGTAGTAAGGCGTTAAATCTGTACCGCCACCAAACCATCTATCTATCACATTATCTTGCTCGTCATACAACTCAAACATGCGGTAATTGCAATGCACTGTGGGTACAAAAGGATTGTAAGGATGTATTACCAAACTTAAGCCGCAAGCAAACCATTTATGTCCTTGAATATTCAGTTGCTTACGCATGGCATCAGTTACCACACCTTCCACCACCGATGTATTTACACCACCTTTTTCAAACACATTACCGTTGGCAATCACTCTAGTTTTGCCACCACCACCTTCAGGTCTTTCCCACGCATCTTCTACAAGCACAGCTTTACCATCAGCAAGCTCTAACGCAGTGCAAATGTGATTTTGAAGCGTATGAATGTAGTCAATCCACAAGCCCCTCACCCCTAAAGGAGATGATTTTACAGCATCAATATTTGTATCTGAATTCATATTCAATCAATAAATAATTACCTAGAAGGCCTTAAAAGTGATATAAAAATTTCTTTGTGAAACTTTGTCTCGTTGTGCCTTTGTGGGAACTTATCCTTGCCATTCTTTTATTGTATTGATAAATGCTTTCGCATGGTCTACTGGTACATTTGGTAAAATACCATGACCAAGGTTAGCAATATATCTACCCTTACCAAACGCATTCAACATCGCTTTTGTTTCTTCAATAATAACAGGTATTGGTGCTAACAATTTTGCAGGATCGAAATTGCCTTGCAAGGTTACATTATCACCAGCCAACTGACGAGCCAATTGTGGCTTAATACACCAATCAATACCTATGCCTGCTGCACCTGTTGCTGCCATTGCATCTAAACTATTAAATGCACCTTTCGCAAATACAATTGTTAACACTTCATCTTTTAAAGCAGCAACAATTTGACGAATATATTTCAACGATAGATTTTCAAAATCTGTAGGGCTTAACAAGCCACCCCAACTATCAAATATCTGTACCACATCTACACCTGCTTTCGCCTGACCTTTTAAGTAAGCAATGGTTGTATCGGTAATCATTTGCAAAACCGTTTGTGCTAGTTCTGGTTGTGCATAGCAAAATTGCTTCGCCTTATCAAATGTTTTAGAGCCTTTGCCTTCTACCATGTAACACAACAACGTCCATGGTGCACCAGCAAAACCAATTAATGGCACACGGCCATTTAATTCTTGCTTAATCAATTTAACTGCATCAAAAACATAGCCCAAGGTTTCATCTACATTTGGCACTTGAATACGAGCTAAATCAGTAGCGGTTAAAATAGGTTCTGGTAAAATTGGACCTTTACTTTCTACCATTTGCACCTCTAAGCCCATAGCTTGTGGCACTACTAAAATATCCGAGAACAATATCGCAGCATCTACACCTACAATATCTACTGGTTGGATAGTTATTTCAGCCGCTAACGCAGGTGTTTGGCATCTTTCAAAAAAACTGTACTTCTCTCTCAATACTCTGTATTCAGGTAAAAATCTACCTGCTTGACGCATCATCCAAACTGGTACTCTTTCTGTTGCCTCGCCACGTAATGTGCGTAATAGTAAATCGTTTTGTAGCATTGTTTTGTTTGTATTTCAGACCTATAAGGTTTTAGAAACCTTATAGGTTTAAGTTTAATTCTTCTCAAAGTAATGAATGACCGTATCAAGCATTTGCTCACTACCTGGCCATTCGCAGGTAACTATTATGTTGCTGCAATAGCTAGCAATAGTGGCTGCGGTTGTTTTACCAATAGCAAACATAATAACATTGGTTGCTACTGTATTTTCAGAGAAAAAACTGTGCACTGCACTAGGGCTAAAAAATGCTATACCTTGATAATTTTTCTCCACAACCTGTGGCGTTAGTTCTGTGTTATAAACTACCAATTCTTCTACCTCAATACCATGTGCAGCAAGCGTTTCAGGCAAAGTGGTTAAGCGTTGATCACCACAAAAAAACACCACTTTTTTAACAGTACCAGCCGCTATAATTTTATCAGCCAAGTTTGCTGCACTTTTAGCTAAAGCTTTAATTGCTGCTTCGCCGAATACTTCAATCACAGCATCTTTGGTGGCACCACCAATGCAATAAATAGCCCAGTTTGGTTTATTATTGATAAAAGATACAACCGCTTCTACAGCATTAGTACTTGTGAAAATAACAGTTGCTATACTATCACTCGTTGTTCTTACACTAGTAATTATCGCTTCGTCAGTAGTGGTTTTTGTTTCAATAAATTTGGCAGTATCTACAAATACTTTTCTCAACGATGCTTTTTGCTCAAGTATCGTATCTAATGGTCGGGTAAATAAAACGTTTACAGGTTTAGTTAGCATGGTTAATAGTGTCTACAATGGCTTTACCGCCTTGTTCTAAAATTTCTTTTGCCGCAATATAACCTAAGTCTGCTGCTTCTGAAACAAGAACTGTTTTTTCTATCTCAACTTTTGCAGAACCATCTACTGCTACAATATTGCCCCTAAATTGTACTTGATTATTTTGTATTTGTGCCAATGCACTTATTGGTGTAGAACAACCACCCATTAAAGCTCTTAAAAAGTCGCGTTCTATTTGTGTACACAAGGCAGTTTCAGCATGGTGAAAATGCTGACAAGCGTCGAAACATGTTGCATCGCCTTCTCTACAAACCACCATAATAGCACCTTGTGCTGGTGCTGGCAACATCCAATCTAAATCAATGCTATTTGCAGGTCGTAAATTAATACGCTCTAAACCTGCACCTGCAAAAATGGCTCCGTCCCAATTGCTTTCTGCCACTTTCTTTAATCGTGTATTTACGTTACCACGTAAGTTGTCAATAGTATGGTTTGGATAACGATACAACCACTGTGCTTTTCTACGAATGCTGCTGGTAGCAATTGTTAGTTTAGAGTTTGAAGTTTGAAGTTCATCAGTAGCATTTAATATTTCACTTTTCTCGTCTAACGTTTCACTTCTTAGCACCAAAATATCTTTAAAACTTGCTCTTTCTAAAACAGCACTTTGTATAATACCTTTTGGCAATTGCGTAGGAACGTCTTTCATTGAATGTACAGCAATTTCAATACTTCCATTCAATAAAGCAATATCTAAACTACGTGTAAAAATACCTTGCACACCCATTTCGTACAAGGGCGTTTTAAGATCAATATCACCATCACTTTTAATATACACAAGTTCGGCCGCAAAGCCGCTTTGTAGTAATAATTGCTGAACAGTAGTGGCTTGCCATACGGCTAGCTGGCTTTCTCTGGTGCCTATGCGAATGGGTTTTTGCATAAATAGAATTAGTTGGCGCTATGAGCCATAAAATCGTTGATAGCTTCTATATAATTACAGCCGCCTTTATTTTGCTTGCGCATATTTTGTGCCATGTTATTAATTACTTTTTTAATTCGTTCTTCTGTAGGTAATGAAGTAGCTGTACTTGTAAACTGTGATGAATAATTCATGTACAAGTTGCAGGCTTGCATGTGTTGCAGCTTCGTTTTTACAGCAGTAATTACAGGTACGTTTTTACGCATGTGATACCATTCTGAAAACTCATTAATATGCGTTTGAATGATGGCTTTTGCCTTTGGCACTTCGGCCACACGTTTTTGTAAAGTAGCGTCGTTAATTTTAGATAAATCATCCACATTTACTAGTGTAATATGTGACAACTCTTTACAGCGTGGATCTATATTGTTTGGTATAGACAAATCTATCAACACCTTGCTATTGCTATGTTGTAACTGTACTCTTGTAATGATAGGCTCTTGCGAATTGGTAGCGACTATTACAATATCTGCTGAAGCTACTTCTTGTTCTATGTTACTATAAGGCGCTGTACGTAAGCCTAAAGTTGCAGCCAACTCTATGGCTTTATCTTCTGTGCGGTTTATTAAAGTAACATTCGTGGTTTCCAAATAGTCAACCACATTTTTACAAGTGTTTCTACCTATTTTACCAGTACCTAGTAACACAATTTTTTTACTGGCAATGTCACTTACATTTTCTTTTAAAAACTGAATGGCTGCAAAAGAAACCGACACTGTACCACCGCTTAGTTGAGTATTGTTTTTTATGCTTTTAGATGCTTGTAATACAATATTTACCAATCTATCTAAAAATGCACCGATGCAATTGTATTCTCTTGCAAGTTTTACCGCCAATTTTAACTGACCAACAATTTCGTAATCGCCTAAAATTTGAGAATCTAAACCCGCAGCTACAGAAAATAAATGGTTAATGGCATCATAACCACGTTTAATGTAAGCCATTTGCTGAAACGTACCTTTATCGCCAACTGTTTCAGTGCATAATAAGTCTATTAAATTATTGGCACTTGGTGCTACGCCATAAATTTCGGTACGATTACAAGTAGATAATACAAAAAACTCGTCTATTTGGTATTGTGCTGCTGATTGTAGCAAAATGGCGTTACGCTCGTTTGAAATAGCAAAATGCCCACGAATTGACGCATCTGACTTGCGGTAGTTGATACCTGCAATGTAAAAATTAGAAATGTCAATCGATTGTTTTCGGTTCATCTGCGCGTTTTATCCCTCTTAAGTACGTGCAAAGGTATTGTTAGGTTTGTTTGAGGATGCTTTTCTCTGTCATGCTTGTGTCATAAATTAGTAAAAGCTGATTAATGTCATATTGCTGAACAATTTGGGTGAATGCGGGTTATTTTTGCGAGCCTTGATTTGAAGGCAAGTAAGCAAAGAGGCAGAAAGGGAAAAGAAAGCCACAAACAGTTTTTTAACGTACATAGGCTGTCACACTATTGCGTTGGGAATTGCAGTGGAATTGCGAAACACTCTTCGAAGCTAAAAATAATAAGCTTCTTTGAGATAAAACCCTCAAGCGGCTCAGGACTTGCAACGCAAAGCCCGCCCGAAGGGAACGCCAAAAGAAAAATCATTAAACAAACAGCGCTGCTGCGCAAAACACAACTTTTAAAACGATTTACATGAGTAATATAAAACGTGGTATTATTTTGATGAATCTTGGTTCGCCAGATAGTACAAAAACGAGTGATGTACGTAAATATTTAGCTGAGTTTTTGATGGATGAGAAAGTAATAGACATACCTTATTTGGTGCGTTTGTTATTAGTACGTGGCATTATTGTGCCGTTACGTGCACCTAAAAGTGCCCATGCTTATCAAACAATTTGGTGGAAAGAAGGCTCGCCACTGATACAAATAACCAAGCAACTGCAAGCCAAAGTGCAAGAGAACTTTGCAGAACCGGTAGAGATTGCAATGCGCTATGGTAATCCTTCGCCAAAATATGCTTACGATAAATTAATGCAAGAACACCCAAGCATTGAGGAAGTAGTGTTGGTGCCATTGTACCCGCATTATGCCATGAGTAGTTACGAAACTGCAGTTGATTACATGAAAGAAGTGCATGCCAAATATCAATACCCTTTTAAGCTACAAACCATAAAGCCTTACTATAATAACGTAAATTATATTCATGCTTTTGCTGAAAATATAAAGCCTTATTTGTCGCAAGATTATGACCATATATTATTTAGCTATCATGGTATACCAGAAAGGCATTTAAAAAAAACTGACCCTACTAAGCAACATTGTTTAATGCAAGAAAACTGCTGTAGTGTAGATTCTGTCGCGCATGAAACCTGCTACCGTCACCAGTGTTTAACCACTACCGAATTAACTGCACAAGCATTGGGCTTACCAAAAGAAAAATATAGTTATTCGTTTCAATCAAGATTGGGTAGAGACCCTTGGTTAAAGCCTTACACCGATTTTAGATTAAAAGATATGCCCGGTGAAGGCATTAAAAAACTGCTAGTTATTTGCCCTGCATTTGTGAGTGACTGCTTAGAAACTTTAGAAGAAATTGCAATACGTGGTAAGGAAGATTTTATGGAAGCAGGTGGCGAAAGCTATGAAATGATACCTTGCTTAAACACGCATCCACTTTGGATAAACGCAGTGACAAAATGGGTGAAGGAAAGTGAGGGTGTGAAAGGATAATGTGATGATTTGATAATGCGATAATGAAGGAAAATTTAGATAAAGTGTATAATTGCACATCACATCATAGCATATCATACTATTATTATTAATCAGCGGTTATGTATCTCTATCTAAAAGCCCTTCACATCATATTTATTGTAACATGGTTTACTGGTATGTTTTATATGCCAAGGTTATTTATTTACAATATAGAAGCTGGCGAAAAGACAGAAATTGCTAAGCAAGCTTTGCGTGAGCAGTTTACAATTATGATGAAGCGCCTTTGGTATGGCATTACTTGGCCATCGGCTATACTTACGCTGATATTTGGACCAGCAATTTTATTTATGGGTCATTGGCAATATGGGTTGCTTGATGAAAGCGGTAGATGGATGTTGTTGAAACTAATTTTCGTGGTTTTTCTGTACGCATACTTTTATACGTTACATGTTTTATTTAAGCAACAAACAAATGGTGTGTTCAAGTATTCATCGCAGCAAATGCGTGTGTGGAATGAAATTGCAACAATATTTTTAATAGTAATTGTAATGCTAGTAGTGGTAAAACAAGCCATGAGTTTGGTATGGGGCTTGGTAGGTTTAGCTTGTTTTATTGCGGTATTAATGAGCGCTATAAAAATTTACAAAAATCTTAGAAGCAAGTAATCTCAATTTATATTTCTGATGCACATTCAATCGAAGCTACCCAATGTAGGCACTACAATTTTTACGGTTATGAGCCAATTGGCCATAGAACACAAAGCTGTAAACTTAGGGCAAGGTTTTCCTGACTTTATGATGAGTGAAGAATTGACTGACCTTGTAGCCAAAGCTATGCGTGATGGTTTTAACCAATATGCACACATGAATGGCTTGCCGCTTTTAAGAGAAAGATTAGCAGAGAAAGTAGCCCAATTGTATCAAACAAATATTAGCCCAGATACACAAATTACTATTACACCTGGTGGTACTTATGCCATTTACACCGCATTAACTACAGTGTTGCAACCTGGTGACGAAGTAATTGTTTTTGAACCAGCATACGATAGTTATATACCTAACATAGAAGTAAATGGTGGTGTAGCAGTACGCATTGCATTACAATATCCAGATTATTCAATTCCTTGGGATGAAGTAAGGGCAAAGCTGACTAGCAAAACAAGAATGATAATGATAAACAGCCCACACAACCCAACAGGTAGTGTGCTGAATGAACAAGATATTGTAGAACTAAGAAGTATTGTAGCTGACACCAACATTATTATTTTAAGCGATGAAGTGTACGAGCATTTAATTTATGACGGTATTACACACCAAAGTATTCTGCGCCATGCAGACTTACTAGAACGCAGTTTTGTATGCTTTTCTTTTGGCAAAACATACCACTGTACAGGTTGGAAATTGGGCTATTGTATTGCTTCGCCAAGTTTAATGGCTGAGTTTAAAAAAGTACACCAGTTCAACTGTTTTAGTTGCGATACACCAAAGCAGGTAGCACTAGCAGAATACATTACCAACAAAGAAGCTTACTTATCGCTTGGTAACATGCTACAAGAAAAAAGAGATTATTTCAGAAGTCTAATGGCAGATACGGCCTTTAAATTAATACCGTCGCACGGTAGCTATTTTGAATGTTATAGTTATGAAGGTTTAAGCAATTTGGCTGATAAAGACTTAGCAATTTATCTCACTAAACATCATGGTATTGCAACTGTACCAGTATCAGCTTTCTATAAAGATGGCACAGATAACCGAGTACTGCGCTTTTGTTTTGCGAAGCAGAAAAGCACCTTAGATAAAGCTGTTGAAGGCCTAATCAGCTTTAAGGGCTAAAGCAATTATCGAGCAATCTTCAATGCCTGAACGTAGCTTTTAATTTGTTCTGTGTACTTAGCGGCTCTTCGTTCTGCAAAAAAATCATTACTTAATAAAATTACTGCCTGAATTGCCAGTGCAATTCCTAAGCCATGTGAAAAAGAGTAAGTTTCTTCTTGCTTATATTCTGGTAATGAAAAAAAGCTATTGTAAAATACCAGCATTAAACCTGTAATTACTAAACCTAATTCTAATAAGCGATAAGTAGTGAAATTCTTATTTACTACGTTCATTCTTGGTAGCTCGTACGATTTTATTTCGCCCGGATTCATGTCATAAGCATACACCATACGCATTCTATCATCAT
>JAAFHG010000312.1 GCA_013297585.1 Chitinophagales bacterium | reverse complement strand
CTGTACCTAAAGAGTTTCACGCAGCTATTCAAAAAGGCTTCGAAATGTCTATGAGTACAGGTATTTTGGCTGGTTACCCAGTTAATAACATGAAAGTAAGAATATTTGATGGTAGCTACCACGATGTGGATAGTGATGCAATGAGCTTTGAATTATGTGCTAAAAGTGCATTTAGAGAAGCTGGGCGCAAAGCAAAACCAACCTTACTTGAGCCTATTATGAAGGTAGAGGTATTAACGCCAGATTTATATATGGGTGATGTTACAGGTGACTTAAACCGTCGTCGTGGTATGTTAGAAGGTATGGATAGCAGAGCTAACTTACAAGTTATTAAAGCTAAAGTACCATTAAGCGAAATGTTTGGTTATGTAACGCAATTACGTTCATTGTCTTCAGGTCGTGCTTCATCTACTATGGAATTTTCTCATTATAACAATGCACCTAACAATGTTGCTGAAGAAATAATGGCGAAAAGTAAAGGAAAAGCAAAGATTGAAGATTAATATAGTTTCAAATTACTAAAAAAGGACCCCATTCAAGCTTGAATGGGGTTCTTTTTTAGTAAACATATTTAAATTATATTACTTTTTCAGTGATTTCCCTGTAATTTTTCAGTGATTTCCCCGAAAAATTACAGGGAAATCACTGACGATTTTGGGGAAATCCCCGTGAAATGGTATTAGTTATGATGCTAAGTTTGCACCATCAAGGACGTGTTTTATTGGTGCATTCTTTGTTACATACCGGGGGGTATATCTTAGAGGCTGTCGCAAATGCGCAGCCTTTTTTAATGAGACAACTTTACTGGGTTGGTAACAAGTTTTAAGTAAAATAATTCTGTATACTAGCTTAATACAATAGTTATGTACGGCTAAATATATTTATTTTAAGCTGCTGTAAAGTATAGTAAACAATGATAAGCATCATGCCGAATAAACCAGTAAAAGCCCACACATGATAATTCTGAAATGGGTGCCTTATTTGACGTAAAGAATCTAGTAAAATATGCTGTGGTTTGGTTACAATATCCCAACTGTTGTAGCGAGAATATCTACCAATATACACACCATAACCACATAGCATTAAGCTGGTAAACACAAAGCCTTGAACCCATATTTTACCACAAAAATTAAGTAAGAATTTCTCAACTTGCATCAGCGATACAATACCAAGTAATAAGCCGTTCCATGCACCTGTGGTTACAATTAACAAGTCGTACCACATAGGTATTGGTTCTCTTAGTTCGTAGTGAAAAATGTCAGTAATTACATAAGGTGCATTTGGTAAAAACAATAGCCATAAAGCAAGTAATAGAATGGTTGAAAAGCCTATGCTTGTATGCTTTTGAAGGCGGCTGCTACAAAGCCACGGAATAATTGCCAGAAATAAATTCCAGCCGTAAAAAATATACGACAAGTCATTGGTATAAACGATTCTGATAAGTACCAATACGAGTGTAAATGAAATAGAAAGTATCAGCATTTTACTAATGCCAGACAATGATTGTTTCATAGTAATAACATGATTTTGGGTAAGAAAATAATGACGCCAATAACAACGCTAATAATGGCTGCAAGTAATACAGCTGCTGCACTTATATCTTTAATTACTTTGATGGTTGAATGATAATTTGGTTCAACCAAATCGCATAGTTTTTCTAATGCACTATTCAGCATTTCTAAGCCTATTACTAAGCCAATGCATAGTAATACAATCATCCATTCTAAAGTAAAAATGTGTAAGGCTATGCTTGCTACAACTACTGCTAGGGTTATGGCTAAATGTATCTTACCATTTCTGTCATTGGCAAAAAAATAAGCCATACCTGCAAAAGCATTTTCGAAAGATTTAAGTAGGTTTTGTTGAAAAGATTTCATGGGTTCGATTTAAAAATTTGTGACTTTACAAACTCGGTTTCAAGTTCAAGTAACTGCATCCAATCCCATTTATAAATAGGATGGCACTCTTTTCCCATTTGACAGGCAAGCTTCATTTTTTGCCAAAATTCTGGTGTAAATAGTAAACCAAAAACAACAGTAATTAAAACAGGAAAAGAGATTCTACCATTACCAAACATAAAGCATTGCATACAAATTTCACCTTCTTCTGAGGTATCATAACCTAGTAATAAATGCTTCATATCGTGCCTTGCATAGTGCGATATCAAGGTGATATCCTTTTCTTCCACGTAATCAACTAAGTCTCTACCAACAATACCTTTGGGCATGCTTTGTAGTGCTTGCACACTGTAAGGTAAGGGCTTTGCTTTACGGGTAATTTTTATAATAGGTAAAGCAATTTGATGCGTTAAGAACACTAAAATTCTACATCTTAAAGTTAGCTCTTTTGAAGTTTTCATGGTTGCTTAGTTTTTATGTAATGAAGGATGATACCAATTGATTTTTCTACTTGCATACATCACTAGAGCTAACACAATGAATAAGCCTATACTACCTACTAGTAATGCGGTGTCTTCTAAACGAATCAACACGAAAATAAAGCCATACAAAGCGCTAAGAATACCGCCAAAAATGCTGGCTGTAGCCCAATTATTAAAGTGCCCTTTTGCATAAAGCATAATCAATACAACCGTTGCTGTTACTGCAATTAAGTAGGCGTAGTCAAACAAGATGATTTCGCTTATTGATAATAAAAGGGTGTAGAAAATACTTAGCGCTAAGCCTACCAAAACATATTGAATAGGATGTAATGCTTTCTTCTGCATCAGCTCAATAATAAAGAACAACGCAAAAGTTAAACCAATGATCAATATGGCATATTTAACACTTCTTGATGTCTTGGCATACTGATCTGCTGGTTGTACCATCGCTACACCAAAGGCGAGATTTGCTTTATCAAGTTTCGCATTTTTTAGCACAGTGGTAAATGGTAAGCTTGCTTTGTTAAAACTCCATTTTGCTGTAAAGCCATTATCACTCACTGTTCTTTCAGTAGGTAATACATTGCCATCAAAGGATGGATTACTCCATTTGCTTTGCATGGTAAAATTGCTATTACCAGCAAGCGGTGTAAAGTATAGGCGTTCGCTACCCTTTATTTTTAAGGTTACTGCAAATTTTAAATTACTAGCAACTGAAGCAGCAGTAATTGTAACTGGTGCAGATAAACCAACACTGTCAATATCGTTTACAGGTAAGCCTGGCGTAAGCTCAATATTGCTACCATTAAAGTTGATAGTTACACGCTCTTCTATGCCTTTAAAATCGGTAACGCCAAGGCAAATTTTAGCTTCGTTAAATTGTACGTTATTAATGTCAATGTCTTTTGGTAGGGCGATGTTAAACTCACCATTAGCGGTAGTACTGCTTTTGTAGAGCAACACTTTATAGATAGAACGTGGCCTTTGTTCTGGTATAATGGTACTATTTACTGATAGATTTTCTGGCAATAGCAACAAGTATTTACTGTAAGCAGCGTCTTTGCCTGTATCTGCTTTTTTTATTTGCGTGTAAGGCAAATAAATGTATGGGCTAGTAATGGTTTGCTGTGTTGACCATTTTGTAGTAACTTCTTTTACTACTGTTTTTTGTCGCTCTTCTCTTTCTGTTACAAGGCTTGCTACAAAAAAGGTTGGTATTAACATCACGAGAATTAAAAAGCCTGTAATAGCAGCTTTCCAAAAAGTGTTGTTAGATGCGTTAGCTACTTGTGGTACTGAAGCATTGGTTGATGCCTGTGGTTCAAATGTTGGTTCCATGGTAATGTGTGTTTGGGTGATTAATTGATTGGTTTATTTATTGATTCGCCTTCAACGTTGTTATTTATGTAGGTAGAAATCGCTTTTCTATTGATGTATATACTAATGCAGCCTGCAACTATGGCTGCTAATGGGAAAAGTGAAAAAGCATTTATTTTCCATACATTTTTTTGGCATTTAAAAGTTTCAATTAACTGTAATCCTACACATACGCCTATTGCTGCAGAGATGTAAATAATACTCCATTTTATGAAAGCTGGAAAAGCACTTAGCTGTTTTAGTAGGTACAGGCAAGTGGCAAAAACTAAGAAAGCTGCCCAACCAAATATTGCAGCATAAAATATTGAAATGCCATACATGATAGGAATAATGATGGTAGGTATTGTAATAACTGCGTAGATGGCTATGCCAAATAAAAAAGTGCTTAATGCTATTTTCATTTTTTCATTTTTTCATTTTTAAAAGTGCTTTGAATTTCAAAGTATAAGTGTAAAAAAAATTATTTTGTGGCTTGTATCATTTTTTCAAGGGCTGCTAAATGATCTTTAAAAGCTTTATCACCAGCTTGGGTAACAGAATATACCGTATTTGTTTTGCGGCCAATAAAACCTTTTTGTACTTTAACGTAACCATTGTCTTCTAAGCCTTTTAAGTGGCTAGCCAAGTTGCCGTCAGTGGCTTGTATTAGTTCTTTCAAGTCGTTAAAGTTTACCTCAGCATTCACCATTAAGGCGCTCATAATGCCTAGCCTTATTCTGCTATCAAATATTTTATTTAAATGTTCTATTGGGTTCATCTCAGTTTAATTACGTTGTGGGTTAGAATGTCTATCATATTTGTTCCACATAATTGCGCCGTAAACTATATGTAACAGACCAAAACCTACCGCCCAAAAGTATAAACCATAACCAATGTAAAAAAGATTAATACTGCCAAGTAATATTTCTAAAAGCCCCAAATAGCGAATGTCATCATAAGTGTACTTGCTGCCGTTAATTAGTGATAAGCCATAGAATATCAAGCAAGCTGG
>JAAFHG010000450.1 GCA_013297585.1 Chitinophagales bacterium | reverse complement strand
ATATTTTGCTGTGCCTCATCAATTTTTGTATGAAAAAACTGCCTATTTAATGGCACATTAGGCATAGCAATTTCTGGCTGTGCTCGCGCTATTGTGGCAACTAATAGCAATAAGTAAGTAAGGTAAAATTTAGTCATACGCATAATTATGGCAAAAATACGGCCAGACAAGTATTTTACTTGTTTGCAGTCTTGTTTTACTGTTAACAATTACATAATGCCTTTAAAGTGCTATTATGCCGTTGCTTAAAGTTATTTTTGTGTAAACTTAATGTTAAGATGGAACCAAAAGCAAAACGAATTCTTATTGCTGACGATGAACCGGATATTTTAGAAATTGTTGGCTATAACCTTAGCAAAGAGGGATATGAAATTTATACCGCTAAAGACGGCAGCGAAGCGGTGGCACAGGCTAAACTGTTGAAGCCCGATTTAATTATTTTGGATGTAATGATGCCTCGTAAAACAGGCGTAGAGGTTTGTCAGTTATTAAGAAGTTTATCAGATTTTCAAGATACACTTATAATTTTTTTAACGGCTATGAGCGACGAAGCTTCACAAATTAAGGGCTTGGAAACTGGTGCAGATGATTATGTAAATAAGCCAATAAGCCCCAAAGTATTGGTAAGCCGTGTTAATGCTTTGTTTAGAAGGTTGAATAAAGAAGATGGTAAAACTGTAAATGTTGGCAACATTCAAATAGATCCTGTAAAGTTTATAGTTGCTATTGATGGTAGTGAAGTGATACTAGCTAAGAAAGAGTTTGAACTATTGTATTTGCTAGCTTCTAGACCGGGAAGAGTATTTTTACGCAACGAAATATTGTCGCAAGTATGGGGCAGCGAAGTGATTGTAGGCGATAGAACCATTGATGTGCACATCAGAAAAATTCGTCAAAAGCTTAATGTAGATTGTATTACTACTGTAAAAGGTGTAGGCTATAAGTTTGAATTATAAACCTCTTGCCCCTAAAGGGTTTAAGCATATCTTTAAAGCAACTTTAATTTAAAAATTCCCCTTTAGGGGTTAGGGGCTTATGTTTAGTACCAAAAATTTATCACCAAAGCAGTTGTCTGCACTTACTGCGTTACTGCTGTCATTACCTATTGGCATAGGCTTTTTTATTGTAGAAAATAATTGGCTATTTGGTGTTATTAGTGCTGCCATCATTTTCGTGGGCAGCTATTTTTTAATTGGGTTTGTACTAGAGTCTTTTATTTACCGAAAAATAAAACTCATTTACAAATTTATTTACCAAACCAAAGCCAATAAACGCGAAGAGACTTACTACAAGTACATTTTGCCCAAAAAAAGTATTGATGAAGTAAGTGAAGATGTAGAACGCTGGGCCGAACAACGTAGTGCCGAAATTGCCTTGTTAAAAAGCAATGAAGCGTACCGTAAAGAGTTTTTGCAAAATCTAGCACACGAATTTAAAACCCCAATTTTTGCCATTCAAGGCTATGTAGATTCTTTGCTAGATGGTGCTTTGGAAAATCCAACTATTAGTAAACGGTTTTTAGAAAACGCCGCAAAGAACGTAGAACGTATGGTAAACTTGGTAGAAGATTTGGACGAAATTTCGAAGCTAGAAAGTGGTGAACAGCCTTTGTACAAGCAGAACTTTGTTATTCAAGAATTGATAAAGGAAGTATACGAAGCGTTATCTATAAAAACGAGTCAGTTTAATATAAAGCCTGTAATAAAAAAAGGTTGCGAAGCACCGATAACCGTATTTGCAGATAAAGAAAAAGTGCGTCAAGTGATTAATAACTTGGTTGAAAATGCCACTAAATATGGTAAGCAAAATGGAAGCATTACAGCTAGTTTTTACCAAGCAGATGATGAACATGTACTAGTAGAAATAAGTGATGATGGCATTGGTATTTCTGAAGAACATTTGCCGCGTATTTTTGAAAGATTTTACCGTACAGATAGAGGCAGAAGTAGAGATGTTGGTGGTACTGGTTTAGGCTTAGCTATTTGCAAGCATATAATTGAAGCGCACAACCAATCTATTCATGTGCGTAGTACTGTAGATGTAGGGACAACCATTGGTTTTACACTAGAAAGTAAAAGAGATTAAGCGAGTGATTTTCTTAAATAAAAACGCCTCGTGAACTTGTTTCACGAGGCGTTTTAGTATCATTATTTTGCGGTATTATTTTCTCATACCTGGCATACCACCCATACCTGGTAAGCGGCCACCCATTGGCATTTTGTTCATCATGGTCATCATCTTCTTCATTTGCTCAAATTGTTTCATAAAGGCATTCACTTCATTCATGTCTTTACCACTGCCTTTGGCTATACGAGCTTTACGTTTTGTATCTATTAAATCTGGGTTAGCTCTTTCAGCCGGTGTCATACTAAAAATAATGGCTTCAATGCCTTTAAAGCTATCGTCGTTTACTTCTACATCTTTTATGGCTTTGCCCACACCAGGTATCATGCCCATCAAGTCTTTCAGGTTACCCATCTTTTTTATCTGCTGTAACTGGTCTAAAAAGTCTTGAAAATCAAACTGGTTTTTACGTATTTTCTTTTCTAATCTTTTGGCTTGTTCTTCATCGTATTGCTCTTGGGCTTTTTCTACCAAACTGGTAATATCACCCATGCCTAAAATACGCTGCGCCATACGTTCAGGGTAGAAGATATCAAGTGTATCCATCTTCTCGCCACTGCTCATAAACTTAATAGGCTTATTAACTGTGTATTTAATAGAAATAGCAGCACCACCACGTGTATCACCATCTAATTTGGTTAATACCACACCACTAAAATCTAGTCTATCATTAAAAGCTTTTGCTGTGTTTACAGCATCTTGCCCCGTCATGGCATCAACTACAAATAAAATTTCATTCGGGTTTACAGCAGCTTTAATATTAGCTACCTCAGTCATCATTACCTCATCTACTGCAAGGCGACCGGCAGTATCTATAATCACTACATTTTTGTTGGTAGATTTTGCATGTTTGATGGCATTTTGTACAATCGAAACAGCATCTTTATTGTCACGCTCTGCGTAAATATCTACCCCAATTTGTTCTGATAAAACAGTTAACTGGTCTATTGCCGCAGGCCTGTAAATATCGGCTGCAACTACAAGTGGGCTTTTACCTTTTTTAGTTTTAAGATAGTTGGCAAGTTTACCAGTAAAAGTGGTTTTACCACTACCTTGTAACCCTGCAATCAATATAATAGCAGGATTGCCAGTGATGTTAAATTCTGCTTCTGTG
>JAAFHG010000338.1 GCA_013297585.1 Chitinophagales bacterium | reverse complement strand
AAAGACAGGAAAGTAAAAGCCAATATTGACCAAGTAGCAGCTACCATGTTGTTGCAAGAGTATTTGCAGAACTTATAAATTGATTGTGTATTTTTGATTAAATTGTATGTAAATGGCAACGGTTTTAATATTAGATAAAAAAGATAAAAAGAAGGTGATTAAAGAAAAAGTTGCCGCTTTTATCAATCAGACTGAACCAAAGAAAGGGTTTCCTGCATCTAAATTTACAGGTAAAATTACATGCTTTGGTGATGGGTTAGCTTATCAAAAAAGTATGAGAGATGAATGGGAATAAATTGTTGCTAGATACCAATGCCATCATTTCTCATCTTAATGGAAGCAAAAAATTAGAAATAGTATTAGAAGGTTGTACCATCTTTATTTCTTCAATTACTTATACCGAATTATTTTCTTTTGCCAAACTTTCAGTAGTTGATTTGCAACTTTTGAAAGCTTATGTTGCAGAATTACAAATTGTGCATACCAACAATTTTATTTGCGATATAGCAGCAGAAATTAGACGAAAAACTAAAGTTAAATTGCCCGATGCATTAGTTGCAGCCACAAGCATTTATTTAGACGTTCCAATAATTACTTTTGACACCGATTTCGAAAAAATAGATAACATTAGAATTTTAAAATTTTCCGAATAGAATGATTCTCCCTATTGTAGCCTACGGCAACCCCATTTTACGTAAAGTAGCAGAAGATATTACACCCGATTATCCTGAGTTGAAGAAACTATTAGATGATATGTGGGAAACAATGTATAGCAGCTATGGTGTGGGCTTGGCAGCACCTCAAATTAATAGAAATATTCGCTTATTTATTGTAGATAGTAAGCAAATATTTGATAACCAAGATGATGAGGATAAAGGCAAGTACAGCGATGAACCTGGCTTAAAAGAAACCTTTATCAATCCTAAGATTATAGAATTGTCTGGTGCTGAATGGGTGTACAACGAAGGTTGCTTATCTATACCAAAAATTAGGGAAGATGTAAGCCGCCACGAAACGGTGGTGCTTGAATATTTAGATGCCAATTTTAAACCGCAATTGAAAACATTTACTGGCATTACGGCTCGTGTAATTTTACATGAGTACGACCATATAGAAGGTAAATTGTTTATTGATTACTTAAAACCTTTGCGCAAGAAAATGCTTGGTAGTAAATTAACAGATATTACCAAAGGCAAAGTAAAAGTAGATTATAGAATGAGTTTTAGCAAATGATAATACGGCTATTGATAGCTTTTCTACTAATAAGTGCTGTGGCCGCAGCGCAGGATACTTCTATTATTATTGACAACAAAAAAATTAATCTACCTGAGGTTGTAGTGCGTAATCATTTTGATTATAAAAAAGTACTGCAACAAATTAAAGACGACACCACGTTTTACAAGGCTTTTCGCAACTTGCGCATATTAAATTATTCATCTTTTAATGATATTAAAATGATGGATAAAAACGGTGCGATAAAAGCCTCTTTGTTTGGTAAAACGCAACAGCAGCGAGCTGCTGGGTGTAGAACAATGACCATTTTGCAAGAGCAAACGACTGGCGACTTTTACGATAAAAATCATAGCTATAACTACTTAACCGCAGAACTATATGCAGCCTTGTTTTTTACTAAAGGCAAAATATGCGGTGAAGATAATATTGTAACAGGTCATGTGATTTCTACGGCTGGACAATCTGGCATCAGCAAGCATAAAGAGCAGTTGAAAATGCTGTTTTTTAACCCCGGTAAAAAGATAAAAGGCATTCCATTTATAGGCGATAAATTAGACTTGTACGATGATCATGCAGCTAAAGTATATGATTATCGCCTAGATGTACAAGAGTTTCAGGGCAAACCTTGCTATGTTTTTTCCATTACACCCAAAGAAAAGCTAGGCATGTTTAGAAAAGATGATATAGTGGTAGATGAAATGACCACTTGGTTTGATATTAAAACTCTTGAGGTACTTGCCAGAAATTATTCCCTAAGCTACAAAGCTGGTGTGTACGATTTTGATGTAAGCATGGAAGTAGAAATGACCAAATTTGAAGGCTTTCTATTGCCTAAAATTCTTCGCTATAAAGGCAACTGGGATGTTGTATTTAAGAAAAGAGAGCGTGGCGTTTTTACCGCCACGCTGTTTGATTTTAAAAGAGAATAGCTGTTAAAAACAATCTTCACTGAACTTCAGTAAAATTTATTGGATTACTAGTTTTAGAAAATTTTATTAAACATTTTAAGGTATAAAGTCTTTCTGTTATGCCGGATCCACATCAATCACAACAGCCACACTAGCATATTTGCGCTCACTTTTTATAATGGCTATTTGCTGCTGTATTTCTCGTTTACATTGGTTAATCAGTTGGGCGCTTTTGGGCAGTTTAATCAGTATTTCCCAAAGGTATTGGTTGCGTATTCTATCTACTGGTGGCTGTGCTGGGCCGTTGAGGTAGGGCTTAAAGTTTACCTCTAAACCTTTCAGCATAATATTAGCGGCTTCTTCAGCTACATAGCTGTCTCTATGCTTTAAAGTCAGCTGTATCATTCTGTAAAAAGGTGGGTATTGATAGTTGTGTCTACCCTCAATTTCAAACTGATACAACGCTTGGTAATTGTGCGCTTGTACATAGCCTAGCACAGGGTGCTGCACATTACTCACCTGAATTAACACATTGCCTTTGCCATCTTTTCTACCAGCCCTGCCACTCACTTGTTCCATTAACTGAAAAGCCCGTTCATTTACTCTAAAATCGGTAAAGTTTAAAATGCCATCACCATCTATAATGCCTACTAGGTTTACGTGTTCAAAGTCAAGCCCCTTTACTACCATTTGTGTGCCTACCAATATATCTATGCGTTGCTGTTCAAATAGTTTTATCATGGTGTCATGGTCATTTTTACCTTTTACGGTATCTAAATCCATGCGGGCCACTTTGGCATTCGGAAAAGCTTCTGCCACTAGTTCTTCTAGCTTTTCTGTACCAAAATTCTTTTGTATAAAATTATGACTACCACAGGCTGCACAAGTATGCAATACAGGGTAAGTAGTACCGCAGTAATGGCAGCTTAATTTGTTCTTGGCTTTGTGGTAAGTAAGCGTTACATCGCAATGCTGACACTGGGGTATCCAACCACAATTATTGCATATCATGTAAGGGCTATAACCACGTCTGTTTTGAAATAAAATAATTTGCTTTTGCTGGCTTAAAGACAACTCTACAGCACTTAGCATTTGCGGTGATAAAGCAATTTTATTTTTATCTTTTGTGGCTATCTTTTTTAAATCAACTAAGTTGATGGTGGGTAAATCTACATTGCCAAAACGTTCTGTCAACGTTACCAAATCATACTTGTTTTGTATACAATTGTAGTAGCTTTCAATAGAAGGCGTAGCGCTGCCAAGCAACACTTTGGCGTTAAACAAACTAGCGTAATAAACAGCCGCATCACGTGCATGATAGCGTGGTGCAGGGTCTTGTTGTTTAAAACTCGCATCGTGTTCTTCATCTACCACTATCAAACCCAAATTAGAGAAAGGTAAAAACAAACTACTTCTTGCACCAAGCACCACTTTTATTTGCCCCTTCTTTACTTTATTCCAAATTTCTACACGTTCGTTGGGGTTAAATTTAGAATGGTAAATAGCAATATTACCACCAAAATGCACCTGTAACCTGCGGATGATTTGTGAGGTTAATGCTATCTCAGGTAGCATGTACAATACTTGCTTGCCTTGCTGCATGTATTGCTCTATTAGCTTTACATAAATCTGTGTTTTACCACTAGCTGTTACACCATGTAATAGGCACACGTTTTTCTCTGTAAGTGCTGTATTTACTGCATAGTAAGCAGTTTGTTGTGCAACGGATAAGTCAAAGTTTACGGTTATATCTTTAGGCAAAGCCTTAATACGATCAGTGGCCTTTTTCTCTGCTATTAATATGCCTTTTTCTACCAAACCTTTTAACTGCGCAGCAGAAGCATTGCTCTTTTTTAGTAATACTGGTTGGGTTACTTCGCCTTCAGTTTTTATTAGGTGCAAGTAGGCTAGTAGCAGTTCCATTTGCTTAGGTGCTTTGCCAAAATTATTTAGCAGTTCACTTAGCGCTTCATCGGTATTGTAGGTAGGGTGCAGGTAAATGTACGTCTCGGTTTTAGTCTTGTATTTATCCCTCAATTCTTCCCATACATAGCAAATTTGCTTGTCTATCAATTTTTTAATAATGGGGTAAACATGCGATGAATCGAGCAGTTGTTGCACTTCACTTAAGCGCAATTCTTTCTTTACTTCAAGGGCTTGTGCTACTATAAATTCTTCATCGGTAAAGGGTGTACCATCGTTTAAATCGTAACCACTTTCTTCGTTCCAAA
>JAAFHG010000594.1 GCA_013297585.1 Chitinophagales bacterium | reverse complement strand
AAAAGTGGCCAAATCAATACCTAATAAAGCAGTATTGTTGGTAAATTGCTGACCTGTAAGCTGCATACCATCACCACTATCGCCTGCAAATTTTATTACAACGTCTTGTAAAACTTCTTCGTGTGTATTGATCCTAAAAATATATGGTTCATGTAACTAGCACGACCGATTATGTAAAAGTCTACTTTTTAAATAGGCTGCAAAGTTAATAGTTGCAGCATTGTTATAAAAGCAAATTTCTAGTTGCGACAAATTAAATGCCTGTTAAGGTGCACAATCATTAAACAATTGCCACAATAGGTAGTGTATATTTGCAGGCTAAGTTTTTAAAAATGGGTAATTTAAGATTGCGTGCTATTGCTATTTTTTTGTTGATAAGTTGGGTGATGAGTTGCCAAAATGCTTCTTTTTCTGCGGTAGCAACAGAAGAAAAAAAAACTAAAAAGAGCGTAGCGCCAAAAGACAAGTTTGAACGTAAGCCATTTGTTCACGATACAACAAAAAATTACATATATTTAACATTTGATGATGGCCCACAAAATGGTACAAAAGTTTGCTACCAATTATGCAAGCAACTAGGCGTAAAGGCAACTTTTTTTATGATTGGCAAACATGTAAATAGCCCGAAAACAAAAGCTATTGTATCAAATATTAGAGAGGCTTATCCTAATTTTCTAGTGTGTAACCATAGTACTAAACATGCTAGTGGGCATTATAAATATTTTTATCATCACCCTGACATGGCAGCCGAAGATTTTTATGCTGCGCAAAAAAAATTAAACATTCCATATAAAATTATTCGCTTGCCCGGCAATAGTGCATGGGTACTAAAAGATACCATTAAGGCATCGCATTTGGTAGATACGACTTGCTTAAAATTAGACAGTGCAGGTTACAATGTAATTGGTTGGGATGTTGAATGGAACTTCCATCATAAAACTGGTAAACCACTACAAAAGCCGCAACGCATGGCAGATATTGTAGACAGTGCATTGGCAAAACCTAAACGTTTGTTTACTAAAAATCATGTGGTTATTCTTACACATGATAGGATGTTTAAAAACCCCAACTACACCGATAGCTTGGCAAAATTCATTACTATTTTAAAGCAAAACCCAAAGAATGTATTTGAAACAATAGACCATTACCCTAGGCTGAAATAATACTTTAACAGTGAAAAATTGGCATGCTAGGTACAATTGGTCATAAATTTGTAATATTGATTGTATAAAACAGAATACTATGGAACTTTTTAAATCGGGTAATCCTACATTAACACAAAAAATTTTTGATAAAAGCTACGCACACGAAGCTGCCATGCAAGGCACTATGAGCGTTCGTGGTACGATTAACAAGTTTGGCTTTTTACTTTTAATGATTATTGGTGGAGCTTCATACACTTGGCATTTAAACGAATCGCTAAGACAAAATGAAATGTACACCTTTACAATGGTCGGTGCATTTGGTGGCATGATTTGTGGCTTTGTTATTATGTTTAAACAAAATTGGGCGCAATACTTAGCACCGCTTTATGGGTTACTAGAAGGCTTGTTCATTGGGGGAATTTCAGCAATTTTAAATGAACGATTTGCAAAGAGTTATCCGGGTTTAGCATTGCAAGCTGTGGGTTTAACATTTGGTGTTGCTATCTCAATGTTTTTGTTGTACAACTTTAGAATTATTAAAGCCACTGAGAAATTTAAAAGTGTAATTATTGCTGCAACACTTGGTATTGCCATATTCTATGGCTTAACTATGTTGCTAGGTTTGTTTAATGTTACCATTCCTTTTATGTACGATGGTAGTTTGTTAGGCATTGGAATCAGCTTATTTGTTGTAGCAATTGCTGCATTGAATTTGATTTTGGATTTTGATATGATAGAACAAGGTGCAGAACAAGGTGCGCCTAAATACATGGAATGGTATGGTGCATTTGGTTTAATGGTTACCATTGTGTGGTTGTACATTGAGATTTTAAAATTGTTAAGTCGCTTCGCAAAAAGAGATTAATTCTTTTATAAAGTATTAAAAAGCCAGGTTAAGCAATTAATCTGGCTTTTTTAATGAAAAATAATAGAGAAATTTTACCAAGCAGGTAAGCGTAATACAAATTTCTATTATCTTACCCTCAATAAATAAATGCTACCAAACGCTATGTACATCAACCGTCTTGGCTTTTACAACGATGAGCTTGTAAACCTCTACAAACAACTTGTATTGCCTCGCATGATAGAGGAAAAAATGCTGGTACTACTAAGGCAAGGCAAAATAAGCAAATGGTTTAGTGGTATAGGGCAAGAAGCCATAAGTGTGGGTGCTACATTGGCCATGCAAAACGATGAATGGATTATGCCTTTGCACCGAAACCTTGGTGTGTTTACCACAAGGCAAA
>JAAFHG010000087.1:2954-10848 GCA_013297585.1 Chitinophagales bacterium | reverse complement strand
ACCAGTTGTGTGAAACCACTCAGCACCATCAAATATTTTATCCCAATCAAATTCGCTTGCATCAACATCAGCAATAGAGGCACCTGCACGGTCGTACACAACCTGAGAAGCACGCATAGAAGCACCAGTTTCTAGGAAATAGATACCTAAACGGTCGCCACCACGAGCTACGAATTGCGTATCTACACCATAACGACGAAGGTGGTTGATAGCAGCCTGGCCAATAGGATTGTTAGGTACTTTAGAAACGAAAGTTCCATTTAAACCATAGTTACATAACGCAGCAGATACGTTTGCTTCGCCACCACCATAAGTGATATCGAAAGTATCAGCCTGTACAAAACGTTTGAAATCTGGCGTTGATAAACGCAACATAATTTCACCAAGGGTCACAACTTTTTTAGACATAATCGTTAGTTGATTTTTTGAGTGGTAAGATGATTGATTAGTTATTGTTTTTTGACGATTAATTCGCAAATCGATTTTCAAAATTATTGTGCAAAGGCGCATATTAGCAACAAAATCTACGTATTCGTTTGCATAGAAATGTCTTTTTAAATTGTAAAAACTGACATTCTTTTGTTAAGGATTTATAGTGCTAGAAGCTATATGTTCAATAACTAAAACAGTAATTCTTTCATTATTAAAACGAAACCATATGAGCAAAAAAGTAGAAATTTTACAAGCCATTAAGGATCAAGGTATTTTACCACTATTCTTTAATAAAGATACCGAAGTAAGCATTGAAGTATTAAGAGCCTTGTACCGTGCAGGCGTAAAAACTGTTGAATATACGAACAGAGGTGAAGCTGCTTTAGCTAACTTTAAAGAAATGCGTAAAATAGTAGAAGCTGAAATGCCGGGTTTTTACCTAGGTATTGGTACTATTAAAAATGCAGCACAAGCAGTTGATTTTATAGAAGCTGGCGCAGATTATATTATCTCTCCGGGTTTAATACCAGAAGTAGCAGCAGTTGCAGATAAAGCTGATGTTTTATGGGTACCTGGCGCAATGACACCTTCTGAAATTATTGCAGCAGAAAATTTGGGTGCAAAATTTGTAAAATTATTTCCAGGTAATATGCTAGGTCCTGATTTTATGAGCTCTATTAAAGAATTGTTTCCTGCAATGCTATTTATGCCTACAGGTGGTGTAGATACTACTAAAGAAAACATTAGTGCTTGGTTTAAATCGGGCGTTAGTGCAGTAGGTATGGGTAGCAAATTATTAAGCAAAGCTTTGCTTGAAGCAAAAGATTATGCTACTATTGAATCGGCTACTAAAGAAGTATTAACTACTGTAAAAGCAGTAAGAGGCTAATTTTTTCAATACGTTTTAATAAAAATCCCAATGCAAGTTTTTTGCATTGGGATTTTTACATTAAACATATACTTACTGCATATTATGTAAATAAAAAAGTTTAAAAAAATTCAACGTTTTGCAATGTTAATTTTACAAAAAAGCATCTTAACCTGAATAGAAATATTTAATGCCTGTTAAAAGCACCCATTTTTTATAATTATGAAGCTAATATTTACATTTTTTATTTTATTAACATACGGTTTAGTTTTTTCTCAAGATAATCATATAGTAGTTAGGTTCAACCCTACATTCAACAATACCAACCTAGAGCTGAATAAAAATTATAGTTATAAAAATGATAGCCTAAAAATTACAACACTAAAGTTCTATATATCTAATATTCAATTTTTTAAAAACACGGTGCTAGTAGATGCAATTAATAAAAAACATCACTTAATAAACTTAGAAGATACTAATTCATTATTAATACTGCATACAAAAAGCAATAACATGCCGTACAATAAAATAATTTTTAATATTGGCATAGATAGTATTACCAACGTATCAGGTGCTATTGGTGGCGATTTAGACCCAACCAATGGCATGTATTGGGCATGGCAAAGTGGCTATATTAATTTTAAATTAGAAGGTATTAGCAAAATTTGCCCCTCTAAAGACAAGCTTTTTATGTTTCATATTGGGGGGTACCAATACCCATACAATTGTACTAAAAAGCTAGAATTTGTAATTAATAATACAAAGGAAATTATTTGCAATATCAATATTTCGCAGTTACTAAATACAGTAGCACTTAATGAGTTATATGTAATAATGAGTCCAAGCAGTAAGGCCATACTAATGACTACCAAAATTGCTAACGCTATAACTATTGCTAAATGAACATTAAAATAATAGCTAGTATTGTTATTTCGTTTATAATATTGGCATCTTTTTGTGTGCAGCAACTTGCGCCTGGCTATCCAACTTATTTTCCAAAAATACAGTACAATTTTAGTAATAATGTTATAGATAGTGCTAAAATACAATTAGGCAGGCAGTTGTTTTACGACCCCATTTTATCTGCTGATAATACCATTTCTTGTGCATCTTGCCACTCACCATACAATGCTTTTGCACATACAGATCATAATGTAAGCCATGGTATAAACGATGAGCTTGGTACCAGAAATGCACCTGCATTATTTAATCTAGCTTGGCAAAATACGTTTATGTGGGATGGCTCGGTAAACCACTTAGATGTTCAGGCATTGGCGCCAATAAGCCATCCAAAAGAAATGGGAAGTAGCATTTCATCGGTTGTGGCAATACTAAAAACATCTAGTTTTTATCGAAATTTATTTTATAAGGCCTATAACGATAGTGCCATTACTGGCGAAAAAGTATTAAAATCGTTAGCACAATTTCAATTAAGTTTAATTTCTGCTAATGCTAAATACGACCAAGTAAAACTTGGCAAGGCCACCTTTACGACCCAAGAAGCGAATGGTTATAATTTATTTTTAAAAAATTGCAATACTTGCCACACAGAGCCATTATTCTCAAACTATCAATTTACCAATAACGGCTTGGCAGTAGATACCACACTAAGTGATTATGGCCGATGGATGGTTACAAAAAAAAGCGAAGACAGCTTACTGTTTAAAACTCCAAGCTTACGCAACTTAAGCTACACATACCCGTACATGCACGATGGGAGGTTTAAAAAACTACAAGAAGTTATTAATCATTATACTAATAACATTCAACCAAGTAATACATTATCGCAAGTACTTAAAAAATCCATGGCATTAACACCAAACGATAAGGTAGATTTAATTGCGTTTCTACTAACATTAAACGACAAAGATTTTGTGTTTAATCCAGAACATCAATTTCCAAGAAAGTAGATTTTAAGCAAAGGTTTTAACAAGTAATCCCGTCTAAAAATTAAATTAAAAAAAATGTTGAAAAAAAAATTACTTATTTTCTTACTTACATCTTCACTTTTTAGCGTTGCACAAACAAATCCTGCAATTACCAAATGGCTGCAAAATACTACTGTAACAGGTAGCTATTATCTTTCTGGTAATTCAACGGTTATCTCTAATGGCTTATTGGTTAATTGCCAGCAAGTAAGTTATTCAAATACTGCTGTTTATGTAAAAACTACAGGCATCCCTGCTTATCCGGTGGGGCCATTTACAGGTGATGGCAATCAAAATCAAGCAGGTGATCAAAATGCTATTTTTAAGTTTCCGTTAAACCCTACACAAAATACAGGTACGCTTACAGCTACTAGCGGTGGCAACATTGGTGTTTTTATTAACGGTGTTGCTATGTTTGATTTTAGAGATGGTGTAGCTTGGAATAGCACTACCAATACATTGTGTGGTGGCCCCGGCCGAACCGCTTGCCCAGGAGTTGCAGGCACCGTTCAACCTTGGAGCAGAGATGCTATAATTGCTGAAAAACTTGGTTTCGATTGTTCTAAAGGACACCCAGCAGGTACCAATTATCACCACCATCAAAATCCTAGCGCTTTTAAGTTAGATTTAGTTGTGTTATCTACCATTTGTAACTTATACGATGCAGATGGCTTGTACACAATTAACCCAGCACAACATTCACCATTAATAGGTTTTGCGTACGATGGCTTTCCTGTTTACGGTGCTTATGGCTATACTAATACAAATGGTACTGGGAGTATTACAAGAATGAAATCTGGCTACCAATTAAGAAACATTACAGTACGTACGCATAGCGCAGATGGAACAGATGTTGCTGATGGCCCCGCAGTAAGCACTACTTACCCGTTAGGCTATTTTAGAGAAGATTATGAGTGGGTATCTCATACTAACGATGCTAGTTATTTAGATGAGCACAACGGTAGATTTTGCATTACACCAGAATATCCAAATGGAATATACTGCTATTTTGCAACTGTTGATGCCAATCATAATTCAACATACCCTTATTTAGTAGGCCCTACTTATTATGGCAATAAAACAGCAGCAAAAGTTACAAGTATTACAGAAACGGTTACAACTTATAACCAAACTTTACCTGTATCACTACTAAGTTTTCAGGGTAAAATAGAAAGTAGCAAAGCTAAATTAACTTGGGAAACAACAAACGAAAGCAATAGCAGCCATTTTATTATAGAAAGAAGTACGAATGCAGCATTATTTACAAATGTAGCAAGAGTTGAAGCAGCTGGTAATAGCACCGCAATTGTAAAATATCATTTTACAGATAATAATACACCAACTAACACAGTTTACTATCGTTTAAAACAAGTTGATACTGACGGAAAAACAAAATACTATAACACAATAACTCTTAAAAATGCAGTAAGCATATTTGAATTTAAGGTATTTCCAAATCCTTCTGCCGATTTAATTGCTGTTCAGTCAAATGGATTAGTAACAGCAGATACACAAGTAGAACTGTACGATATTAACGGGAAAACTATTAAAAAAGCAAGAATAAACAAAGGGCAAACCATTACCTATTTTAATATTGAAACTTTGTATGCTGGCAATTATTTTATAAAAATTTACAATAATGAGATGAATGAAAGTCATAAAATAACTATAAACAGATAATTAACATGTACAAATAACTTATTTTAAATAAGCCGCCTTTTGAAATAAGGGCGGCTTTTAAGATAAGAGTACATACCAAAAAATAGCACATGTATAACACGAGTGCATAAAATAAAAATAGAGTCAGAAGTAATCGATACTTGCATAATAAAATATTGTTAATAATTAAACATCCTTTCTATTGATTTAAAATTAGCCTCTTTGCGACTGAAAACTATAACGGTGTTGAATTTATTGACTTTCGGTTAATTTAACAGAACAAAAGATATATATCGAAAACTATGTGCCTTTGCTCTTTTTTACAACACAAAGGCACATAGTTTAAAATCCTTTATTAAAGTTACTTATATATATCTAAATGCCTTCTTTATGGTAAAATATTCTTTGTTGCAAGCCTAAGTGTGTCCTGTGTAAACAAAAAAAGCACTTGAAATACTAAATTTTAAACAACTTTTAATTTTATGGAAGGGCTAATTTGATAAAATTAAAAATAAAACATAATTAAATTTGAAAGAAAATAATAACAATAATAAACCACACTTTTCTTTTCTTTTCCACAATTAAAACCATGGCTTAAAATTTGTTTTTGAGGTTTCGATGCAATCCCTACCTTTGCCATCCCTTATTTTAAGGCTAATTAGCATAAATGTTTATAAACCTTGGCCAATTTATGTTTATAAACCGCTCATTTTCAAAGCTTAAGCAAGCTATTATCTTTAATGGATAATGGTTTATTTTTTAGACAAAACCGGTGTACAAAATACTATGTCAACAACAACTTTGAACAACAGGGTAAATTTCGGTAAGACTAAACACTTGGCTGAAACACCCGATTTACTAGACATTCAGTTACAATCCTTCAGAGAATTTTTTCAATTAGAAACTACGCCCGATAAGCGTAATGTGGAAGGCTTGTTCCGTGTGTTTAAGGACAATTTCCCTATTACTGATACAAGAAACATCTTTGTATTAGAGTTCTTAGATTATTTTATCGATCCACCACGTTACTCTATTGATGAGTGTATGGAGCGTGGATTGACATATGCTGTGCCGTTAAAAGCTAAATTACGTTTAAGCTGTAACGATGAAGAGCATGTGGATTTTCAAACCATTGTACAAGATGTATTTTTAGGTAATATTCCTTACATGACCCCACGTGGTACCTTTGTAGTAAATGGTGCAGAGCGTGTTGTGGTTTCTCAGTTACACCGTTCACCTGGTGTATTCTTTGGCCAGTCTACTCACCCAAATGGTACAAAAATTTACTCTGCAAGGGTTATTCCTTTCAAGGGTGCATGGATGGAGTTTGCAACTGACATTAACAATGTAATGTATGCCTATATCGATCGTAAAAAGAAGTTTCCTGTAACTACTTTATTGCGTTCTATTGGGTTTGAAACAGATAAAGATATCCTGGCTTTATTTGGCATGGCCGATGAAGTTAAAGCTGATAAAACTGAGTTAGAAAAACATATTGGCAAAAAACTAGCTGCACGTGTATTAAGAACATGGGTAGAAGATTTCGTTGATGAAGATACAGGTGAGGTAGTTTCTATTGAGCGGAACGAAATTGTAATGGAACGTGATAGCGTTTTAGACCTTGATAGCGTTGATACCATTATTGAAATGGATATCAAAAGTATTTTCTTACAAAGAGAAGATGTTGGTGGTGACTATGCTATTATTTACAACACTTTAAATAAAGATACCTCTAACAGTGAATTAGAAGCGGTTCAGCACATTTACCGCCAATTGCGTGGTGCTGATGCCCCTGATAACGAAACTGCACGTGGTATTATTGATAAATTATTCTTCAGCGATAAGCGTTACGATCTAGGTGAAGTTGGTCGTTACAAAATCAATGGTAAATTAGGTTTAGAATATCCTTTAACTAAAAAGGTATTAACTAAACCAGATATTATTGAAATTGTTAAATACTTGGTTCGCTTAACCAATGCTAAAGCTGAAATTGACGATATTGATCACCTAAGCAACCGTCGTGTACGTACTGTGGGTGAGCAATTGTACGCACAATTTGGTGTAGGTTTGGCTCGTATGGCTCGTACTATTCGTGAGCGTATGAACGTTCGTGATAATGAGGTATTTACGCCAGTGGATTTGATTAATGCAAGAACTTTATCTTCTGTAATCAACTCTTTCTTTGGTACTTCTCAGTTATCTCAGTTCTTAGATCAAACGAATCCATTATCAGAAATTACGCACAAACGTCGTATTTCTGCACTTGGTCCCGGCGGTTTAAGTAGAGAAAGAGCAGGTTTTGAGGTACGTGACGTACACTATAGTCACTATGGTCGTTTATGTACTATTGAAACACCAGAAGGACCAAACATTGGTTTGATTTCTACACTTTGCGTTCACGCAAAAATCAATGATATGGGTTTTATAGAAACCCCATACCGTACTGTAGAAAATGGTAAAGTAAACGTAAAAGAATTATTATACTTAAGTGCAGAGGCTGAGGAAAATGTAAAAGTTGCCCAGTCTAATTCACCTATTGATGATAAAGGTAATTTATTAGAGGAGAAAGTTGTATCTAGAGATACTGGTGACTTTCCAATTTTAGATAGAGCTGAAGTTCAATACATGGACGTTGCGCCTAACCAAATTGTTGGTTTAAGTGCTTCGCTAATTCCTTTCTTAGAGCATGATGATGCTAACCGTGCTTTAATGGGTTCGAACATGCAACGTCAAGCTGTACCGTTAATTAGAATGGAAGTTCCAATTGTTGGTACTGGTTTAGAAGGTCGTGCTGCTCGTGATGCTCGTATTCAAGTTCACGCAGAAGGTACAGGTATTGTAGAATTTGTTGATGCTAATGAAATTCATGTTCGTTACGATAGAAATGATTTAGACCGTTTGGTATCTTTTGAAGATGATTTGATTATCTATAAATTAACCAAATTTATTAAAACCAACCAAGCTACTTGTATCAACTTGCGTCCTGCAGTAAGAAAAGGACAAAAAG
>JAAFHG010000087.1:0-2944 GCA_013297585.1 Chitinophagales bacterium | reverse complement strand
AAGTGGTAAAAGGCGATTTTTTAACTGAAGGTTATGCTACCAAAGATGGTGAATTAGCTTTAGGTAGAAACTTAGTAGTTGCGTTTATGCCTTGGAAAGGTTACAACTTCGAGGATGCGATTGTTATCAACGAAAAAGTAGCTAGAGAAGACATGTTTACTTCTGTTCACATTGATGAATATGAACTAGAAGTACGAGATACTAAATTGGGTGAAGAGGAATTAACGCCAGATATTCCAAACGTTTCTGAAGAAGCTACGAAAGATTTGGATGAACACGGTATTATCAGAATTGGTGCTTCTATTAAAGAAGGCGATATTTTAATTGGTAAGATTACACCAAAAGGTGAAAGTGATCCTACACCAGAAGAGAAATTATTACGAGCCATATTTGGTGATAAAGCTGGTGATGCAAAAGATGCATCATTAAAAGCACCAAATGGTACAGAAGGTGTTGTAATTGATAAGAAATTATTCCAACGTGCTAAGAAAGATAAGAACACTAAGGTTAAAGAGAAAGCACAGTTAGAAAAAGTAGAAAAAGCGCACCAAGCGGTCGTTGAAGACGTTAAAGAACAATTGTTGAGCAAATTACAAACATTGTTAAAAGACAAATCGTCTCAAGGTGTTACAAACAATTTTGGTGAAAGCCTAGTTGGTAAGGGTGCTAAGTTTAACTACAAAAACTTATCTTCTATTGAATACGCCACTGTTAACCCATTAGGTTGGACAGGTGATGAAGAAACAGACAACTATATCAACGTTCTCTTGCACAACTACACCATCAAGTACAACGAAGAGTTGGGCAGGTACAAAAGAGAGAAATTCAATATTTCTATTGGTGACGAGTTACCAGCGGGAGTGTTGAAACTAGCTAAAGTATACCTTGCTGTAAAGCGTAAGTTGAAAGTAGGTGATAAAATGGCGGGTCGCCACGGAAATAAAGGTATTGTTGCGAAAATTGTTCGTGCAGAAGACATGCCATTTATGGAAGATGGTACACCAGTTGATATCGTATTGAACCCATTGGGCGTACCTTCTCGTATGAACCTTGGTCAGATTTACGAAACCATCTTAGGTTGGACTGGTTTAAAACTTGGAATGAAATTCGCAACCCCAATTTTTGACGGTGCAAGCACGGGCGAAATTGAAGAATTGTGTAACAAAGCAGGTATTCCTTTAAACGGACATACTTATCTATATGATGGTGAAACGGGTGATCGTTTCCACCAAAAAGCAACTGTAGGTGTTATCTATATGATTAAACTACACCACATGGTTGATGATAAGATGCATGCTCGTTCAATTGGGCCATACAGCTTAATCACACAACAGCCATTGGGTGGTAAGGCACAGTTTGGTGGTCAACGTTTTGGTGAGATGGAGGTTTGGGCACTAGAGGCATACGGTGCTGCTAACATTTTACAAGAATTGTTAACATTAAAATCTGATGATATTATTGGTCGTGCAAAAACCTACGAGGCAATTGTTAAGGGCGAAAATATTCCAAGACCTGGTGTTCCAGAATCATTTAACGTATTGGTGCATGAATTAAGAGGCTTAGGTTTAGATCTTAAATTTGAATAAGAGATACCCATCTCAATAAAGTATAAAGCCACTCTGAAGTAAAATTTAGAGTGGCTTTTTTTAATTGGTAATTAACCCTATAAGTTATCTTATAATTAATAATATATACGGAAAGAATAAAATACCACAATATTTTATTGTATTAAAAAGTAACCAACTCTCACAAATTTGTAGTTTCGTAAGTATCATTGAATTAATTTTTACAAAAATACAATATTGCCATAGGTATAAATAACCAATTTCACAACTAAACAAGCTTACAGACTTAGTTCCAAATGCGAAATATGGTGGTAAAAGACTATTTGCGATAGAAAAAAGTAGGTATATTCGGGTAATTATTGGTAACAACCTAAAAAAACTCTTTGGTTGGAAATTAGCACCGATAAAAGCGTTGCATGCAAACATTCAGACACACCAATATGATTAAAAAAATATTAAAAGCTGACATCGATTTTTTACATCTGACATTAAGAGCTATTGCATTTGCGGGTATAAATTTTACTGTTATGTTTATACTATTTCCTTTAAATTTTATGCTGATGTTTGGTGAAGGTGTATCAGCAGACAGATTAGGTAATACTATACTTGTAAAGATCTTGTGGCTTTTATCTGGATGTATAATATTAGCCCCATTCGCTTTGTATAGAATTAGTGTGAACATCAAAAAGAATAATCTGTCAAAGGCTAAAGATTATGTGATTATCATTATTTTAACACTGATTTTAAGTATTGCTTTCTATCGATGGTATAACACATCAACCACATCTTAAAAAAAAGCTAACAATACAACAAACGCGACACAAACCTATTAATAAACAATACTAACATTTAAACGCTCAAGTTGGTAGCTGCGCCAATGAGAGATTAAGCAGACATAATATAACGACAGCACAATGAACAAAAAAACAATCATTATTAATGGAAACAACCTTTTGGACTTAGAGGCTTTCTATGTTGAAATAGGTAATGTGCTAACAAAAGATTTGGATTGGCAGACCGGACACAACTTAGATGCCTTTAACGACCTCTTAAGAGGTGGTTTTGGTGTTTATGATTATGAAGAACCTGTAAAACTTATTTGGACAAATTTTTCTCAAAGCACAAAGACTTTAGGACAAGAACTAGTTGATATATTGGTAGAAATAATCTCTGACCATAACCATATTGAATTTACGAGAATTGACTGAAGTTTTGTCTTAGCTCTACGAAACTTGTAGTTTTATAGATCAATGTAAATAGATAATTCATTTCTTTTCTTTAGATTTGACATATGACTACAATGCGCATTGATATACTGAATCCAAAAGCTGCGAAGCTGCTAAAAGACTTGGCAGATATGAACCTTATTGCTATTCAAG
>JAAFHG010000414.1 GCA_013297585.1 Chitinophagales bacterium | reverse complement strand
AAATAATTTCACGAACTCTTACTATACAATTACCAATTTAGATGGTAAGATTTTAATACAGGGACAAATAACAAGTCAAACAACGGACATTTATCTTAATGAATTAACTAATGGTATTTATTTTGTTAATTTTATGGATATAGATGGTAAGCAGACAAAGAAAGTGATTAAAAATTAGTACATTTAAATTAGGTGGTATCTATTATAACATTAAAACATATAAACATGAAACATATTCTACTTTTCACTTTTTTATCATTGCTATCAACTAACAATGCTCAAATAGATTTAACCTCTAATTTAGTATTATGTATGCCTATGAATGGTAATGCAAACGATTTTAGTGGTAATAACAACAATGGAACATTAATAGGTGGAACAATACCTACGCTTGATAGGTTTAATACAGTAAATTCTGCTATTAAATTTGATGGTATAAATTCCTACGTTGATGTACCAATTAGTTCATCAATAAACGGAATAGAATTAAATGACGAAGTATGTATTACCGCTTGGTGTAATGTAAATGCATGGAATACACCTATGAATACTAATAACATTTATTTTACGATTTTAGAAAAATATGATAATACTTCTACTGATAATGGTTGGTCTTTCGGTTTAGTATCTCCAACCTTTGGATCTGGGGATATTTTAACCTGCATTAATGGTTGGTTTGGTGGCTCAAATTGGATTTTTAATACCTTACCCGGTTCTCCTGCTATACCTCTAAATATATGGCACTTTTATGCCATGACTTTTTCAAAATCAAATAATTTACATGCTATTTATAGAGATGGTGTATTAATAACTACTACCTCTATGCCCCCAAATACAGAGCTAATAAATACATCATCCTCTATTCGCATTGGTTTTTCTCAAGTTGGTTCCGATGAATATTCCATTGGCGACATTGATGATGTAAGACTTTATAATCGCGCCTTAAACGCACAGGAAATAAATGCGTTATATCTTCAACAATATTCCTGCTCTTCAGAACTTACACCCATAGCTAGTTTTGCCCCATCACAAACCGTTATTTGTGCGGGTCAATCTATTGTGCTTAAAGATTTTTCCACAAACAATCCAACCGCTTGGAACTGGCAAATTCCAGGTGCTTCGCCAGCTAGTTCAAGTATTAATAGTCCTACTGTTACTTTTAATTCTTCTGGTGTTTACACCATCTCTTTAATAGCTTCTAATTCCGCTGGTTCCAGTAGCATTTCTACTCAAACCGTAACGGTAAAAACTTGCGAACCTGCTCCTGTGGCAACATTTTCAATGTCCTACAAAGCAGCATGTATTAGGCAATCCATTTTACTTACTGACCTATCTACTAATAACCCAACTTTCTGGAATTGGCAGATGCCAGGTGGTTCACCAGCGAGTTCTTCTGTAAGCAATCCTAGCGTTAGCTATAGCGCATCAGGAGTTTATACAATTTCTTTAATTTCATCAAACAGTTCTGGCTCGAGTACTATTTCGGTGCAAACAGTTTCGGTTTTTGCATGTATTTCAGGATTAGGACTCGAAGACTTAAATTCTTCAAAACCCGCTGTTTTAATTTACCCAAATCCTAATTACGGCCATTTATATATCGATAATTTAGACGATAACTCTGTTTTTATTTATAATATGTTAGGGCAAAAAATACCTTTTGATTTACAGCAAATAACCGAGAAAACAACAGAAATAATTTTTAATAACCAATATCAAACACCAGGACTTTACTTCGTAAAATTTATGGATAAAGAAGGTAATGTTGTGCAAATGAATAAGGTTATTATTGAAAAATAAGCTCTGTAACAAGATATCACCATTTACCTATTACCAACATACTCCATATAACCTTGTAATATAATAATAGCGCTAATTACATCCACCATTTCCTTGTCCTGCCTGTCTTTCTTTTTTACTCCACCAAGTAACATTGTTTGGTGTGCAATAGCACTTGTAAAACGTTCATCAAACCGTTCTATTTTCTTTTCAGGAAATTTTTTATGCAAATGCGCAACAAAGGGATCAATAAAACGGGCACTATCGCTTTTTGTGTTTTGCATGGTTTTGGGCTCACCAACAACAATCACATCTACCACCTCTTTTTTAAAATAATCTTCTAAAAAAACAATGATGTCTTTGCTATGCACATTGGTTAATCCATTTGCCACTATTCTTAAACTATCTGTTACGGCAATGCCACAGCGTTTACTTCCGTAATCTATCGCTAATATTCTTCCCATAAAAAATAAAGTTAATCATTTAACAGTAAGACCTACAGGAGAGCGGATCAAGAACTAAAAACTCTTTACTTACGATTTTTTTCGTTGGTTTAGTTCGTCTCGTATTTTCGAGGCCATTTCGTATTTTTCGTCGTCTAAGGCAGTTTGCAACATACTTTTTAACTCCTCGCTGCTTTTGCCTTTGTACTCCTCTGTTTCCAGTACTTTGTTAATTTCTGTTACTTCCGAAATGGTTGTAGCATCAGAGGTTGTACTCATTTCCGCATCATCATCCAACACAATGCCGGCGCTTTTTAAAATAAATTCGTAAGTGTATATTTCGCAATTAAACCTAACGGCTAGGGCAATAGCATCACTTGTTCTTGCATCTATTTCAACATCCTGCGTACCATCTGTACACATAAGTTTGGCGTAAAAAATACCTTCCACTAAGTTGTATATTAATACCTCATTTACTGTAATATCAAACGTTTGAGCAAAGGATTTAAACAAATCGTGTGTTAACGGCCTACTCGGACTCATTTTTTCTAATTCAATGGCAATGGCTTGTGCCTCAAAACCACCTATAATTATTGGCAAACGCCGTGAACCAGAACTTTCGCCTAATACCAGAGCATAAGCACCACTTTGTGTTTGACTGTAGGATAAACCAACAATTTCTAACCGAACTTTTTTCATTAACAAGATTCTAATTTAAGAAAAATTCTTGGCTCAATTTTGATTCGCTTTAAATTTTTTAACGGCTTCTGTTAATTTAGGAAGTATAGTAAAAGCATCACCAATAATGCCATAATCTGCAGATTTAAAAAACGGTGCTTCCTTATCATTATTAATAACAACAATGGTTTTACTGCCATTTACACCTGCTAAGTGCTGTATTGCACCAGAAATGCCAATGGCAATGTATAAATTTGGACGAATGGCAACACCTGTTTGCCCAACATGCTCGTGGTGCGGCCTCCAATGCATATCGGCAACTGGGCGCGAGCAGGCAGTAGTTGCATTTAACGAAGTTGCTAATTCTTCCACAATGCCCCAATTTTCTGGACCTTTTAATCCTCTACCTGCACTTACTACTAATTCCGCTTCTGGCAAAGGAATCATTCCACCAGTAGTGTTAGATTTAATTTCTTTTACCACAATTTTAGATGCTATGGAAGATAAATCTACCGTATAATCAACAACAATAGCAGTATTATCTCCTAGTGTTACTG
>JAAFHG010000678.1:616-2100 GCA_013297585.1 Chitinophagales bacterium | reverse complement strand
GGGGGTGGGCGCAGGTAAGTAGAGTATCACAAGCATTTAAAGCTGCTAGGCGCAAGCTGTAAAGCATACAAACAATTGCTGTAATTAAATCAGTTATCTGGCGAGCGAACTTCTAGTCTTTAATAAATTTTCTACTCTCCAACACCTCATTGTTTTTATTTGACAATACTATAAAATAAAGCCCATCCGTAAAGTTTGTTACTGAAATATTTTTGCTTAAATAACTTGCCGTTATATTTATCTTTTCTTGGTATACTTTCTTTCCTAGTACATCGTAAATTGACAAGTTATATGTTCCAGTTTTAGCAGCAATACTCATTTTTAAACTTTGGTGTACAGGGTTTTCTATTAACAAAATACCTCCCCCTCTACCTTCTAGTTTAGCTACACTAGAATAGGAAAACTTACCGTCACTATCAATTTGCTTTACCCTGTAAAAAACGGTTTGCCCTAAAAGATATGTATTGTCTATAAAGCTATAACTATTCGTGTTGCCGCTTTGAACCGTTCCAATTGCTTCAAAAGTAATACCATCATAACTTCTTTCAACTATAAATTCTTTGGTATTATTGGCTGCGTCAATTGCCCACTCAACAACATTAGTTTTTTCTTTTGCTAATGCATTAACATACAACCATTTTACGGGTAATGTAGTAACACATGGTGTAGGAATAGCAATAAAAGACACATCATCAATTGCCAAATCATTTCCACCCGGGTTTAAATCTTCATCTAAAATAGTAAGTGTTGCGTTAGTAGCAGAACCTGAAAACCAAGTACCACATATTTGCTGCCATGCACAGGTGGTAGATGATAACAGTGTTGAAGCTTGCGTAGCCCCATTTACATTAAGCTTTATTTTTGCCGGGTTATCAGGATAAACAGAAGTAGCCCAAACACAAAACTGGTAACATGTATTAGGGGAAACCGTTATAGACGACTGTTGCCAAACTATCACATTTGGAGTGCTGGTGCCATTCAAAATCATCATATTACCCGTGCCTGTGGTATGGTCGCCGCAGGCTGACCAAGCAAAGTGAACCGAATTGGGGTTTGTACCCACGCAATACCTTGCTTCTCCTATTGCGCCACCAATAGTACAATCTAAAATATAGCCCGTATTAAAACTAGTGTTGCCAGCAGAAAAATTGCCATTTGTAACTAAGTTTTGAGCGCTGCCATATTCTGCCAACAAACAAGTTAACATTATACCAATAAATTGCTTCATACACGTAGTTTTTCTAAAATTACTTTCTAGCAAAAATTTATAAAAAAAAAGTTACGCACAGCCAATGAATAACTAGCTATAAAAGCGCAATAAAGTATTAAAAAACTATTATTTGCGTTGAACAACTTCTATTAGTTTGAAATCATTACCTATTCTTATAAAAGTTAACATCTCTTGCTCGTCATGTTCATAGTTTTTATAAAATGCTGATGCCATTTGCTGCCTATTTTCAATTAAAGGCGTTACTCTTTTCTTA
>JAAFHG010000678.1:0-606 GCA_013297585.1 Chitinophagales bacterium | reverse complement strand
TTTCTTATAATAATTAAGCGTAATGCTGTACATAGGAAATTGCTCATTCAAAAAGCGACCGTTTTTATCACATAAAAAATTATAGTTAGCATATTCACCAAGGCCCACAATAAAATCACTACTCACTACACTTATTTGGATGGTACTGTCTGTATTTTCTATTGCAGCTGCTAACTTCTGCTGCCAAATTTTTGCATCAGTTTCTTTAAACTTGCTAGGTTGCATATATTCCCTGGTCATGCTGTCATTCATCTGCTTTTCTACTAGTACAATTGAAAATAAACTGCTCCCTAAAATGGTGCTATAGTTTTTTTTGAAACTATTATTGAGCCAAAAACTAAACTGTTTCTCTTTATCGATAAAAGAATACGTTTTATTGTTAGTGGTTGTAAAACTCACGTAATAATTAGTATCTACAACGGTATTTATTTTTAAGGAGTACCAATCAATTACATCACCTCTATACTTAAAGTTTTTTATCAGCACTTTATTCTTCTTATCAATAATGTTTACTTTACCTCCCTCCCAAAACCAATGCTCCCCAACAGTTTTTTTTGTAGCACCTTGCAATGCTAGTGCTAACCCATTTTTAAAAGCGGAAGCGTA
>JAAFHG010000685.1 GCA_013297585.1 Chitinophagales bacterium | reverse complement strand
ATAATATCAGTAAAACATTGCTAACAATATCCGGGATATTAAAAATTGAATTTTCTCTAAATGGCAAATCTCCATTATGTATCGGCGGCTCATGGTGTTCGGTAGGTCTTAAAAAGTAGGGCAGCGACAGTAGTAATAACCATGCAATTACATGCATACCTATTTCAATCCATTTTCTTTTTTGCCTGCTACCTGCCATTCGGCCAAAATAACAACTATTCATTGTTGTGAAAATGTAAAAATTGCTCTTCTGTATGCGCTTGAAGTATAACATTAACATTTGATTGCATTTCAATCAGCCGCATGATTTCCTATACATTATAATAATGATGGTTTTTTATTAGCCAAACATTACTTATGTATTTGGCTGCTCTTGCGTCGCACTCTTGTACTGTATCAATAGTGGCAACTTAAAAGCCTTTATGAAAAAAATTGATTCAATATCAGCGTGATTTTCTTGAACGCAAACATTAGTTATGAGACTTCCTTTTGCGATTATTTTTTTACAACCAACTACTTAATTGTATTTCTTTATTCTGGTAAACCAGAATTCTCTGCATAAAATGGTAAAGCTGGCCTTCATATAATTTTCTTTTATTAAATTATTTTGGGTGGTGCCCTTGCTTCCAAACTCCATATTAAACAGGTAACCCAATTGACTGCGTTTGGCATTAAAACCGGCTCCAACAGTAATGCCATATTCGTTTAACTGCTGGTTATTTATTTTAAGGTAGGAATTGGTATAATGCATGCCGGCCTGTAAAAAGTAGGGCTCGTATACCGTATTGGCATAATTAATTTTTTTTGCATATTCAATGCCTGCTGCTATACGGTTGCTATTTACCAATTGATAATTTAAACCCTTGTATTGAATATTAGACCATTGTTGTTGCACATAATCTGCACTTATAGTAAGGCTATTATTATGCACCAGCGAGATACCGCCACCATAGGTTAGCGGTAAAGTAAAATAATTGTCTTTTATGGTACTGCTGGTATATAAAGTGCCACTATCCTGTTCCACAACTATGGTTTGTTCTGCATTTAATTTTGTTTGCAGCAAAGCAATCGCACCCAGGTTTAACTGCCAGTGTTTGTTTAATTTTCCTTCATATTGAATGCCTGCCTTACCATAGAAACTGTTTATGTACATTTTATTGGTACTTACAACAGCATTACTGGTAATATTTAATGCATTCAGGTACATGGTTTCTTTTTGGTTAAACTGTCCGAATAATGCAGTGGTTTGTACGCCTACTCTTATATTTTTCGAAAGGCTAATGGCATTAGCCAAATAAGCCTGGTGCAATCCTCCGGTACCTTCGTAATAGGTGCTGGTATTGGTGGTTGTGCCGATAATATTCTTAGAACCGGTAAAAGAGTAATTACTACTACTGTAGGGCAATAATCCTGCGCTTACCCCCCAGTTGCGTTTTAATTTAATTGCTAAAGCCAGTTTCTCAACTGATAGATCTGACGATACATTATTTGTTTGATTTACGCCATTTCCAAAATAAGTAACACCCTTGTATCTCATAGTTACCTCCATAGATATAAAGTGATCATCCAGTTTGCTGTAGGATGCCGGATTGGCATTATATAAATAGCGTGCAGAGGCCAAACTAATTCCTGCGCCTCCCATTCCTGTAGACCTGTCAAAGGAGCTATGTTCAATTTCACCAATACCAACGATAGAATAGGGTGATACATTATTTTGAGCAAACGTAACTGTCATTATCATTGAGCATAGAAAAGAGAAAAGTATTTTTTTCATGGTTTATTGATTTACAGCCAGATAATAAACAACCAATGTTACATTACTGGTTTTGTGATTAGCTTCACCTAATAATATTCTATTAAAAGTGGTTTGAAAATTATAGGAAGGAGGACTTATAATAAGCCCATTTTTATTAAAACTACTAATGGCAATCTGCGATTTAATATAACTAGTGATATCATAGCTATAATAGGTGTCAATCCCATATAAATCATCAATTTGTAAATCACCAGTTTGTGTAGAGGTAGTGCCACTTGTAACTACTTTGGTAATATCGGTACCAATTTTA
>JAAFHG010000438.1 GCA_013297585.1 Chitinophagales bacterium | reverse complement strand
TGTATGGTTTTAAAACTACTTATTTCTAAAAGCGATGCATCAGATGCGTGTATACCTAAAACATCTACTAAATTATTACTTTTTATTTGGGTTACGGTAATAGTATTGGTGAGTAAATCTTCTAAAAAATATTGAGGTTTTGCAATGGTAGTAAGGGTTGCATTGGTGTTGTTGCCATCTATTAATAGCACACTTTTATTAACCATAGAATAGGCATATGCTAGGCTGAGTGCAAATATGGTTTTCCCCTCATTGTTTTTTACACTCGTTACCATTAGCAACTTTTTTTGCTCCATTTGCGTATCTATCTCAAACCTAGTGTCTCGCAATAAATTTTTATATTGTATGCTTTGTTTGCTGGTATCTAACCACAGTTTATCTAGTATTATTTGTTTATTACTTAATTGTGGTAAAAAACCCAAAACGGGTATTTCTGTAGTATTAGCTAGCTCTTTAGTGGTGGCAATACTTTCATCTAAATAAAACAGTACAAAAAATACTACTAAGCATAATACAAAACTTACAATACCAGCAAGTACTGTAAGCAGTAGCTTTTTTGATGCAAGTTTGGTACCTGGTAGCGCTTTTTCTATTTGCTTTAAGTGAATAGATAGTGTAGACTCTAGAGCAGTTTGGTTGTATTTTTTTAGAATTTCTATGTATTCTTTACTTGCAAAATCTACCGACTGCTCGTAACTCTGTATTACGGCTTCATGTGGTACAAGTTTATCAAATCGTATGTTTAATTTGGCTAGTTCTTGCTGTAAAGTACTTAAGCTAAATACAGCAATATCTAAGGCTACATCTAGTTTAATTTTTTCTAAAACTAGGTTTTGTTTTACAGCGTAGGGGTTACGTACATATTTGTCATTTGCTAGGTTTATTTGAAGTTCTAAAGCTAATTTTACAGAATCTACTTTTGCTTTATACTTTTCGTTAAAGTTGGTAGTTATGTAATCGTTGTTCAGTCGCTTTAAATCTTCTTTTATGCTTACAATTTCTTGATTTACTTTTACTAAAGTACCCTCAATGTAACGCCTATCTTTTGAATCGAATTTTGCTTCTAAATTTTCTAAGGCACCTTTGTAAGCAGCTATATCTTTTTGTGTAATTTCTATTTTAGTTTCAAAGTCGGCCAGTAATCCATAATAACTTTTAGCTTGCTCGTTTAGGTTTAGTACACGGTTATTAATTTTATAATTTTTTAGTAATAGCATGTAATTATCCATTACTGCTTTTTTTTGCCTAAGTATACTATCTAAAAAGTTTACTGCCTGCGAACGACTTTTTCTAACAATGTTAGAATAATAGCTAATGCTTTGTTCTATTATTGCATTTGCTACATCGCCAGATAACTCGGCCGAGGGCGACTCGAACTCTACGTTTATATAATCGCTACCATTTAATCTATAAATAGATGCTTTTTTCTTAATTGTTTGATCATCAAAACCCATACTCACAAGTAATTTTTGAAGCCCCCTACTGTCGCTATTTATTGGTTGTAATGCGCTATCTTTTTTTATGAGTTGAGAAAATACGTCGAGTGCATGTTTTTTTGCATCTGTATTTAATTCGTTAAAAAGTTTATTGTTAGTAATATAGGGTTTAGTACTAGTTAGGTCATGTACCATTAGCTTGTACGACACTTGCTCCAACACTTTTTTTAACTGTATCATTTGAATGATATTGTTAAACTGTTGGTTAATTTTGGACTCTTGCGACTCAGATTTACTATTATCAAGCACAAACTGCTCTGATTGATCTACCAAGCCTGTAGCCATAGTAGCTTTTGAGGTGTATGCATCTGGCATTTTACGAACCAAAAAATAAGTAATAGCAATTGCAAGCAAGGGTATACCAAGTAAAATATACTTTCTGCGCTTTAATAGTTTTATAAATTTAGCTAACTCCATTAACGTATATCTTCAAAAGGTTTACAAATAATTTCTTCTAAACTGCTTTTTGCTATCAATACATAACCCTCTGCACTTAAAATATTCTGTTTTTGGCTATTTAGCTGTACTATTGTTTTACTATAGTTCTCTAATATTTCCTCGCCTTTTTCAAACCTGTATTTAGCTTGCTTGTACAATGTTTCTATGTCTAGTAACATTTCTCTTTGAAGCTTTAAAACAGCAAGTTGTTGAATGTATTTAAAGTAGCGGGCTTTTACTTCTGCTTCTATGGCCAAATTGTACTCTTGCTTATTTAGCCTGGCTATTTCTAATTCAGATTTAGCTTGCTTAATATTGTGTGGCTTTAATAGCAAATTGCCAATATTAAAGAATAAACCAAACTGCATACCAGATAGGGTAGGGCTTACAATAGTAGTAGCATTAGAAGGGCTATAAGAAAACGAATAGGTTAATAAATCGTACCAAGATAACTTGGCTTTTTTTACACCTTGTTCGGCAATATTTACGGTATGGTTAAATGTTTTTACTTTTGGGTAATAGGTTTTGGCAGTATCTATTAGTTTGCGTAATAAAGTAGTATCTAATTCCTTCATTAACGATTCTTGCGAAAATGCCATAGTACTTACGGTAAGCAGCAATGCTGTAAGCAGCAATTTCGGATAAGCAACCATAGATGCGGCATGTTGATTAGGTTCGGAGAAATTGAATATGTTTGTAAAATTACTGAAATGCATTTTTTAATTTTGCTTTTAATTTTCTGGTGTATACCACTGCCAATCTATATTCTTTAAACCACCACCCTTATACGTATGCAACTAAAAGCCATCATTGATAAATATCCTTCTGCAAAGCAGTTCATTCATAGGTTATTAATTCCTAAAAACGAGGCTAGGCCTAGGCTTTGGGTAAAATGGTTTGTAAATCCATTGGTACATAAGCGTGGCAAAGGTGCTAAAATAAGAGCTCGTACAAGGCTAGATGTATTGCCTTTTAACCCCTTCTCGTTAGGTAGCTATGCCACCATAGAAGATTTTTGTACCATTAACAATGGTGTGGGCTATGTACACATTGGCAATAATACGCTTATTGGTATGGGCAATACTATTATTGGCCCCATTGCCATAGGCAACAACGTAATTTTTGCCCAAAACATTGTAGCAAGTGCACTTAACCACGAGTATCGAGACATTAACACTCCTATTTTAACCCAACCTATTTTAACCGCACCTATTGTAATAGAAGACGACTGCTGGATTGCTGCAAATGCTGTAATTACTGCTGGTGTAACTATTGGTAAGCACAGTGTAATTGCTGCTGGTGCTGTGGTTACTAAAAGTATTCCACCTTATTCGGTAGCAGTAGGTAACCCTGCAAGAATAATAAA
>JAAFHG010000016.1 GCA_013297585.1 Chitinophagales bacterium | reverse complement strand
ATTAAGGGTTTAGTGTATCGAATATCTAGACTATGAATCGTTTAATTGGTAAAGGAGTTGAAACCTAAAATCGCAGATGCAAGTCCCACTGGCGCTGGTCTCTGACCAGTGATAAAGTGTTACTTAGTTGCAACATAAACGCATTAAAAATTAAGTAACGTAGTCAAACAGGTCAGAGACCTGCTCGAGTGAAATTCCTAAGCTATATTCATAACTTAAGATTTTTAGATTAAAAACAATTATCTCTATTGGAAATAATTCATAATCTTTTTGGCATGATAGAAGAAATTATTTTCTATGGAGTTTGAGAACCTTAGTACTTGTAAATATTTTTTAAGCATGCTCGTACTTTTGCTACTAGTGCCCACCAGTATTTCAACGTTTACATTTGTAATAACCTTACAAAATAGTAATATCGCCATTTGTTTAGCTATATTTGAGTTGTAAACTACAAACTGTGGTTGATTGATATAATTATATGTCATATTAACTATTAAATATTATAGCCGTTTTATCCTATGAACATTAAAATAAAATATCCAGTACCAGCCAACGAGGAAAACCGACTTTGGGCGCTAAGTGAATTTGATGTTGATTATGCAGAAGTATCGCATGTGTTCAAAGACTTAGTACATCTTGCAGCCAAAATTGCCAAAACCGAGATTTCTTTAGTAAACTTAATAGATTCTTATACCCAATGGTCAGTAAGTAGTTATGGGTTACCTGTAGAGCAAATGGAAAGAACAGAATCTGTGTGCCAATATACCATTACTACAGATGACTATTTTGAGGTTAAAGGCTTATCGAAAGATGAGCGTTTTAAAGATAAGTTTTATGTGGTTAGCGATCCAAAGCTTGACTACTATTTTGGTGTGCCGCTAACAACAGAACAAGGCTACAATTTAGGCGCACTATGCGTAATGGATAAAACTGCAAAAGACCTATCGCCTGAGAATATAGAGCTATTAAAAATTGTAGGCAAAGAAGTGGTAAACCGTTTAGTAACCATTAAAACCATACAAGAGCTAAAAGCGAAAACTAGTGCTACAGAAGCGTTACGTAAAAAAGTTGCCCATGATATTAGGGGGCCACTTGGCGGCATTATAAGCCTTACGCAAATAATAAGTATGCAGGGCGAAAATAATAAACTAAGCGATGTATTAGAATTTATTAGCATGATTCAAAAAGCTGGTACTTCTTTGCTAGACTTAGCCACCGAAATTCTCAACTCAGAGGATAAGCAATTAGTTAATGTAAAAGCGGCAGCCATTAATGATTTTAGCCTAGAAACATTTAAGCAAAAACTAGAACGTTTGTATTTGCCGCAGGCAAAAAATAAAAATATTAACTATACAGTTGGGTTGCTGCCAGATAGTTTAGACATGCCATTTCCTAAAAATAAATTGCTGCAAATAACAGGTAACTTAATTACAAATGCTATAAAATTTACACCAGTAAATGGCAGCGTTGCTGTAAACCTTGGTTTACATACCGATGACCTTAAACAAACACTTACAATAAAAGTAGCTGATACTGGTGTGGGCTTAGATGCAGATGCTATTGCAAATATTTTATCTGGTAGCAAACATACATCTGATGGTACTGATGGTGAAATTGGTTTTGGCTTTGGGCTAGCTTTGGTAAAGCGATTGGTTGACGATTTAAATGGCATTATGAATATCCAATCTGCGCCAAATAATGGTACAACATTTATTATTACATTACAATGGATGTATTAGAACTAATAGTTTTAATAGTTTCCTAACAACTCCTTAGCATTGCGTAGCCCTTATATAACAATAATTAAAGTACTACCATGAGCGAATTGAATACCACAAAAGCTACTATTTTAGTTGTAGAAGATGATAGTTTTTCTCAAGCAATTTTAAACATGTTTTTAAGTAGTAGCTATTGTACAATTATTGTCGAAAACGGCTTAGAAGCCCTAACATTATTACAAAATGGATTACAACCACAGTTAATAATTTCTGATTTAAATACACCTAAAATGAATGGCCATCAGCTTTTAGAATTTTTAAAAGCTAGCAGCACTTATCAAGCAATACCATTTGTAGTACTCTGTGGCGATGATAGCGAAGAGCTAGAGATAGAATGCTTAAAGGCCGGCGCTGCGGCATTTATAGTAAAACCGTTTAACCCTATGGCATTGGCATTGCTAATAAAAAATTTGTTAATCAGCAGCAGTTAATAGTATAATATTATTTCTATAAATTACTAATTCAGTTTAATAGTTACAGATTTATGGAACCCGTTGAAAAAATAATTCCTGCAACTAAAGCAGTGTATTTAGATGGCCCTAAACCACGTATGTACGAGCTTGATTTTGCCTGGCAAATATTTACTGAATTTATACAAGGTTTTAGAGCGTTGCATTTTGTAGGGCCGTGCATTACGGTATTTGGTAGCGCAAGGTTTGATGAAAGTAATGCCCATTATAAAGCTTCTGAAATGTTTGGTAAGCGTATTGCGCAGCTTGGCTTTACCACCATTACAGGTGGTGGCCCGGGTACTATGGAAGCCGCTAACAAAGGCGCTTTCGAAAACGGTGGAACATCCATTGGTTGTAATATTAAGCTACCTTTTGAGCAAAAACCAAACCCTTACGTACATAAAAGCGTTACATTTAATTATTTCTTTATAAGAAAGGTTTTGCTTGTAAAATATTCATATGCTTTTATAATCATGCCTGGTGGTTTTGGTACTATGGATGAATTTTTTGAAATACTCACTTTAGTACAAACTAAAACAGTTACCAACTTTCCTATAGTACTGTTTGGTAAAATGTATTATCAGCCATTAATAAATTATATGAGGTTGATGGTTGAAAATGGCACTATTAATTCTAATGATTTGAATCTTTTACTACTTACAGACGATCTTGACGAGGCTATGAATCATATTTCTACTTTTGTACACACACATTTTAAAATAAAACCACGTAAACGACTGTGGTGGCTTTTTGAAAAAAGATAGAAAATGTTTTTTTTGATGCAGCATATAATCTACTTTCGAAGTCTAGGTGTTATCTTTTCAATAGGGGTATTTAAAAGATGCATGTTTTCAAAGCACACATAACGTGTGCTTTGTTGTTTTATACAGGATGTTTCCATATTAAAAAATTTTATAATATAAATAGCTGTCGTAGCTTTTTTGGTGCCTTTTTTGTTAAATACACATTATAATTTGCCTTTTTTATAACATTTTTATTATTGCAATATTTTTATTGTATAAAAAAAGTTACTTTTAAACAGGTAAATTTTTAAAACAAGTATTTAAACCGTACCGTATGAGAGGCATTAATAAAGTAACATTGATAGGTAATTTGGGTAAAGACCCTGAAATGACGTATCTAGAAGGCAATATTGGTGTAGCAAAATTTCCACTAGCCACAACAGAAACCTACAAAGACCGTAGTGGAAAATCTATTTCACAAACAGAGTGGCATACGGTTGTTTTGTGGCGTGGCTTGGCCGAGCTAGCCCAAAAATATTTACACAAAGGCAGCTTAATTTTTGTTGAAGGCCGCTTACGTACACGTAGCTGGGAAGACAAAGACGGCAACAAGAAATTTGCCACAGAAATTGTAGGTGATAATTTAATAATGCTAGATAAAAGAGGTGATGGCGGCTCGCACGGTGAGGGATTAGACCACTTTGATGGCGATAATATACCACCAATTAATGACCCAAGTGATAGCTTGCCATTTTAGAAATACCATCTGTATAGTATTTGCAAATATTTTTGCGATAAGTATTAACGCACTATTGTAGCAAATACGCTAATTTTAGTGTTATTGTTTAACTAAACCTTTGGCTTTGGATTATCATCCCTCGGTACTACAATTTCTTGCTTCACAGCTAGCAGCTATTGCCGCTATTAATATGCAAGGCACTACAGTATTAATTATTCTATTACTGAGCCTATTGTTTTTTTCTTTTGTGCTAAGTGGTGCAGAAGTTGCTTTTTTCTCGCTCACTTATAAAGATATCAATCTGCTAAAAACCAAGCAGCAAGGGGCATACAAGCGTATTATTGATTTACTTGAGCAACCAAAAATTTTACTTGGCTGTTTATTAATAGCCAATAGCTTTATCAATATTGCCATTATTGTTATCTCAAACATTTTAATTAGTGATGCTTTTAATTTCGAAAGAATTAATGCCGTTTGGCTTGAGTTTTTAATTAAAGTACTGGCTGTAACGTTTCTCTTGTTATTATTTGGCGAAGTGATGCCAAAAGTATTGGCTACGCAAAATAATATTCGTTTTGCAAAAGAAGCTGGCCCAGTGGTAGAAATCGTATTTTATATCTGCAAAAGAATGAGCACTTGGCTAGTTACTTATAGCGATGCCATTGAGAAAAAACTTACTAATAAAGCTAACGCTTATAACCTCGAAGAACTAGATCATGCCATAGATATTACTACAAGTACTGATGCATCTATAAAAGAAAAAAACATCCTAAAAGGCATTATTAAGTTTGGTAACATTACCGTGAAACAGATAATGAAAACACGTGTAGATGTAAATGGTATTGATAAAGAAACATCGTTTACCGATTTGCTGAAACTAGCAAGTGACTTGCATTACAGCCGATTACCTGTATATGAAGAAGACTTAGATAAGGTAGTAGGTATGATTCATACTAAAGACTTAATTCCACACCTTGATAAAACGGATGATTTCAATTGGCACGAACTTATTCGACAGCCCTTTTTTGTACATGAGCAAAAAATGATTGAAGATTTATTGAAAGAGTTTCAAGCTAAGCGTATACACTTTGCAGTGGTGGTAGATGAATTTGGTGGTACTAGCGGTATTGTAACGTTAGAAGATATTTTGGAAGAAGTAATAGGTGATATTAAAGATGAATTTGACGAAGAAGAAGTTGATTTTAAAAAAATAGACGACAATAACTACATGTTTGAAGGCCGCACAATGATAAATGATGTATGCAAGGCCATGGACTTAAATGTAGACACTTTTGATGCCGTAAAAGGCGAAAGTGATTCGCTTGCAGGATTGGTACTTGAAATTGCAGGTGAAATACCAACAGCCTTACAAGTAGTACCTTGTGGTGATTTTGAGTTTACCGTTTTAGAAGTTGTTAAAAATCGTATTCAGAAAATTAAAGTTACCATTAAGCCACAACTTGGTGAGTAGTATTGATGTGATGTAAAAGATGAATTATGAGTTTTAAAAAAAAGATAATTTTCGCAATTCTATTACCTACTGTCTACGTTCTCTTAACTTGTTGTAATAGCAATTATGTAGCTAAGCCAAGAGGCTATTTTAAGATAGATTTCCCTGAAAAAAAATATCAAGTATTCGATAAACCTGGCTATCCTTACACATTTGAATATCCTGTGTATGCCACGGTAATAAAGGATTCAGTATTTTTTGGCGAAGCCACAGAAAACCCTTGGTGGATTAATATTGACTTTCCGCAGTTTCAAGGCCGCATGTACATTAGCTACAAAGAAATTGGTAAAAATAAGTTTGATACGCTACTGAATGATGCGTTTAAAATGACAAGTAAACACAGTACAAAAGCGGTATCGATAGATGACTCTTTAATGGCCACCCCAAATGGTGTACATGGCTTATTTTTTAATGTTGGTGGTGATGTTGCAACAGCTAATCAGTTTTTCTTAACCGATACAACTAGGCATTTTTTACGTGGCGCTTTGTACTTTAATACCACACCAAATGCAGATTCATTGGGCATTGTAAATAGTTTCTTGGTTGAAGATGTGATACACCTTATCAATACATTTAAGTGGCGAAAGTAATTAAGTGATTATCCTTCTTTACGTTTTGCTTTATCCCACAATACAGACGATTTTTGGGTAAAGAAATAGCGATAAATACCTACTAGCACGCAATAGTTCATAAAGCAGAAATAGTAAGGAATGAACAAGATTTTAATGCGTACCTCTTTTCGTTCTAGCAACCAACCTAATGCGGCCAAGCTGTAAAAGCCCAGCTGGCTAATCATGATGATGGCTAACAGCCAATTGAAATTTTCCAGTACAAAATAAGCATTTAGAAACACAACTAGTATCATTAAAAACGGCGTAATTGTCCAACGCAATACACGATGGCTTACGTACTGAAAACCCAATAATGGCCTAAAAAAAGGATTGAACAATTTGCTAGTTCTAATAATAGACTGAATACCGCCAGAAGCTATACGCACTTTACGTTTATACTCTTCTTTCAAGTTTTCTGATGATGATTCCATAGCATACGCATCTGCATCATAAGCAATTTTATAACCCTTCATCGCTATTTTCATAGATATCATAAAATCATCCAACAATGTATCTGGTTCTACGGCTACATACAAGTTAGTTCTTACACTAAACAACTCGCCAGCAGCACCTACCACTGAGTATAATTCAGCATCCCATTTTTTAAGTGCAGATTCATATTTCCAATAAAATCCTTCGCCAGCAGTAGCATCTGCATTGGCTTCTATCGCTACACGTTTTTCGCCAGAAACCGCACCTACTTTTGGGTGTACATAATGCTTAGCAATACGCAGCAATGCATTTTCATTTAAAAAAGTATTGGCATCGGTAAATACCACTATCTCTGTATTTACTTCACCCATTGCTCTGTGTACAGCATTTATTTTACCACTTCTACCATCTTTGTGTAATAGTTTAATTTGCTGGTAGTTTGCAATAATTGAAGCTGTATTATCGGTAGAACCATCGGTTACAAAAATGATGTGTAGCTTATCTTTTGGGTAAATGAGTTGTAGTGTATTTTGTATTTTTTCATCAATTACCGAAGCTTCGTTATAAGCAGCAACTATTAGGGTTAATGATGGGGTAAAACTGCCATCAACAAGCTTTACTGGCTTTACAAATAATCGTTTGATTCTTACCAAAATATATAGCACAATGCCATAACCAACATAGGTGTAAAAAATGATGAAAAGACTTACCCAAAAGATGATTGTCATAGGAATTATTTTAAAGGATAACCAAGTTTGTTACTGTTTACGCTATTCGTAATATTCCACCAAATGGATTTTAATAGCCACTTTATAAAACCGTATTGTTTATGCTTAATGTAATTGATACTATTGCGTGGTGTAACTAAAACTACAAAGTAAATGCTGAATACAAAAAACTGAAAATTAGAAGCATTTCTACGTTCAAATAAAATGCGATTACGGTTCATAAAGTACTCTTTTATGGCGCTTTGCTTACCTACAGAAATTGACTCTTTATGATAAATTAATGCATCCATATTTACCCAAATTTCATAACCTGCATGTTTCATTCTTGCACACCAATCTAGCTCTTCGTAATACAGAAAAAAATTCTCAGCCATTAACCCAACTTTATCAATTGCGGCTCTAGTAACCATCATGGCTGCGCCATGTGCAAAACCTGTTTTACCTGTTAGGTGTTGGTATTGGCCATTATCGGTTTCAAGTTGCCCAAGCTGACTATTTCTAGCTGTAAAATAATTCATTTCTGTGTAGCCTACATATTGCAACATATTAGGTACATCGTAATAATGAATTTTAGGCGAAATCATTGCTATTTTAGGGTTAGCTTCTAATGTTTCAATGAGCGTTTCAATCAAGCCTTCGGTAAACTCGGTATCGTTATTTACTAGAAATAAGAAATCGCCACTTGCTGCATTTATACCAATATTGTTACCACCAGCAAAACCAGTATTCACTTCACTTCTTATAAACTTTACCTGAGGATATTTTACTAGCCATGCAGGTACAGGATTAATGGCGCTAGCATTGTCTACTACAATAATCTCAATATTGGCATAACTATTTTTTTCGGCAATAGAATCTAGCAACGCATCTGTTACATGGCTGTGATTAAAATTTACGGTTACAATGGATACTTTTTTCACTGATAATAGTTGCAGTTAGGCGTGTAATAATGAAGTTGTCTCTATGATATTTTTGGTCTTTTAAAAGGTAGCTTTGGCAATATTTTCTCGTTGAACAAATTTCTACTTTCTACAAAACCCGTTTTAAAAATACCACCAATTGTATAATCGATATGCTTGCGCAAATGGTAGTAACCAAACAGCAAACCAGCCAAAGTAGTAAACGGTATAGCAATAGCTGCACCCCAAATATTTTGCAACAGTAAAATACCTAAATACGTTACGGGCACATTGGTAGCCAACATTACTAGCACTTTATAAAAGTTTACTTTTTGCTGCTGAATAATATCAAGCGTTACGCCATTAAAACGATCAATTGGATACAGAAAAGACACCACAATTAGCATACGTAAAATATTAGCCGCTTCTGTGCCTGCGTATTTGCCGCCGCCAAGTAATAGCACCGCGTAATCTGCTCCAATTAAAACAATAATTATGATAGGTATAAATGCTAAACATAACATACCTGCATACTTTTTAGTTACGTGTACCAAGTGATACATATTGTTATTGTTATAAGCTGTGGCCATAGCGCTCATGCCAGTACCTACAAAACTGCGCAGTGGTATTTCTACTATTTCCATTAATCGCTGTGGTGCGTTGTAAATGGCCAAAGTAGCAGGGCCAAGCATAAACGTGATTAAAAATGTATTTACTGTGCTTAGCAAATTAGCGCTCATGTTGGTACTAAGGCTGTACTTGCCAAAGTGCGTAATCTCTAGTACCAATGCTTTGGTCTTGTATTGAAGCTTATTAATTTTTGCATAGCCAAGCAATAACGCAACCACGCTTGTAACCACATTAGTAGCAATATTTACTAATAAAATATTTTGCAAATTTGCTTTGTGTAATAATGCTAGTACGGCAATTGTAGCTATCATGCCGCCACTATTTATAAAACGTAAGCCCAATATTTTTAAGTAATCTTCTTCTGCAATTAATATCCAAAAGGTAACAGAAAATGGTAGTGAACTAATAAATGTAATGCCGAGCCATTTTAATATTATTAACAGTTGCTCGCTGTATATAAAGCTACTAAAAGCCAATACCACAAAGCTTAGTAAGGCTATGCCTAGCGTTAAAGCTACTGCTAAATACCACACTGATCCTAATACAGCATTGCCTTTTTCTTTTGTGGTACCTGCATAAAATTTAACTGTTGCTGTGGTTAAAAAACCATTGCGAATAGCATCTGCCAAGCCTGAAATAGTGAGAAAGAAAAACCAAATACCCATATCGTTTTTAGATAGCACACGATACAGCAATGCAATAGTTAATACACTAAAACCCGATATCACCAAATTACCAATCAGTGCTAAGAAGTGTTTATTTTTAAGTTGTGACAGGTTCATTGGATGTTGGTTAATGTTTCATAAGGGAAGCTAGATGATAAAGTTAAACAACCATTATGGTATTGCAGCATCAATAGTATTTAAAATTTCTACATCGGTTGCTTCATTAAATTTTCTGGCAAATAATTTATCAGTTTGTAGCAAAGTGTCAGCATCTGCCATAGTAAATGTTTTAGGGCTAGCACCACCAGCAGACCAATCTATATAACGCAGATTGTCATTTACCATTTGTGCCTTAAATGGCGAATTATACAATAGTGTTTGAAACACAAATTCATCGCTGCCCCAAGTGAAGCTAAAGTAGCGCCTTAAGCTGTGGTTAGTAGCAAGCGTAGTAACGATATATTTTACATGCTCTAAAGTGATACTAAACCATTGCGACCTGCCTACAAAAACTAAGTCTTTTGGTGGTTGCCTTTTGGGTAAAACCTTATTTAGCAAGGTTTCTACCTTGGTACTTCCTGCAAATGGATAATTGGTAAGGTAGTATTTAGTAAGCCTAGGTATGGCTTCTTGCCACACATCATTTACACTATAAAATTCCATGAAAGCCCTATTAGTATTGGCTTTAAAGAAATTTATAATTGCTGTATTACTTTTTAAAGGATAATCTTGACCACTTAATAAGGTGATATAATCATACGGTTTTCCAGATGCTAGCATTTGCTCAAAACCGTTAACCGTAGCTTGCACAATGCTGTAAGCACCCCAATACACTTTCTCTCGTTTAGTTACAAAATACACGTTTGGCAAAGCTGTTATCTTAATGAAATCAGCAAGGTTGGCCTTTGCGTCAATATGTATGTAAATATCAGTTTGATTGGTTGATAGTTTTTGTACAAGCCTTTGCAATTGCGGTGGATTGGCATGGGCTAATATCAGGTAAGCAATGGGCATTTTAGGATGGATTGATGTTATAAAAGTTTGTAGGTACTACAATTAATGTTGAAAGTAATTCGTTTTATATTTTTTACCAATTGTTTTAAGAAATAATAAGCCTATACAGTTATTGATTTTTATATTAAGCAGTCTATTATATACGTATTTTTGTTACTTTGAATTATTCTGAACTACTCTCTTATGAACAAAACCATTAGCCAGAAAATTTATTTCCTCTCATTTTTATGCATGGTATTGTTAATATTTATTCACAGCTATAATATTACAGACTATCCTTTATACGCTACCACCACCATCAACAAACCATTAACGCCAACTACTTTTATCCAATATTTTTTGGCAAATGGGCTACTTCGCTTTCGCTTACCTCTTCTAATGCTTATGTCTGGCTATTTATTGGCCTATAAAGACAGCATAACCTATTTACAAATTATTAAGAAAAAAATAAGAACGCTGTTATTGCCTTATTTGCTTTTTAGTGCTATATGTATTGTTTTAATGGCAACAGCTGAATACTTTTTATTGCCCCATAGTACCACCGAGGGCTTCTGGGGTAAAAAAATAAGTGCCTATTCTTTATACGATTTTTTTTATAGGTTGTTTATCTCGCCAATTCCTTTTCAGTTGTGGTTTTTGCGCACATTATTTATTTTTATTGTTTGCTATCCTGTTATTAAATATTGTTTACAAAAAGCACCTATTTGGATGTTGCTAATGTTGTTTATACTAGTTACAGCTTTAAGTAACAACCATTATACGCTTGTATTTTATTTTGCAGTAGGTATTTATTTGCAAATGCAAAAAATAAATATTACCACCAAGCCCAACTTTTTTAACGTACGTACTTGGCTAATAGTAGTACTATTATTGGTAATTTTAAAAACTTGGGCGGCTATTTATGGCAATAATATTTTGGGTAGTTTTACAAGTGTTGCACTTCAAGTTATTCATGTGGCGCATATTATTCCAAGTATTTTATTGGTATGGTTTGGGCTAGATAAACTTGTTAACTACTGCATGAGCCAACACTGGTTTTTATCTATCATAGGTTCATCGTTTTTTATATACGCTTGCCACGAGCCGTTAATGGCTATTTTAATTAAGCCATACGTTACACTGCTTGGCAGTAGCGAAATGGCAAAACTAATTGCATTTTTTACATTACCTATTGCCATAATTACTTTGTGCATTGGCTTAAATACTGTGGTAGAAAGGCTTTTACCAAGGTTACACAATACACTTACTGGCGGCAGAGGCAGTATTAAAAACCGCTAAACCTACTTACTCAAAAATTTATTTAAAATGTTTTTTAGTTTTTTAATGTAGCGAGATGATTCGCCAATTGGTTTAAAATTTTTCCAAGCTGTTTGTTTTAAGTAGCTATAAAATATTTGCTTAAAAGTTTCGCTGTAGTTGTAGGCTTTATAAATGGGTTTACGTTCTACAAAGTGAATTAAGTAAGGGGTTTCAGTAGTTTCTATGGTCGAGAAATGATTCCATAAGGTATTTAATTCTATCCACTGATTAGCAAGCACAACATTTAAACCATATTGGTCTGGGTAATTGGCAAATTTTGTATGCTGTTCTATACAATCAATAATTTTTTCTGTTACGTTTTGTTCTCGCCATAGCTTTGTATTCATAACTAATAAGCCGGTATTAAAGTAACGTGTAGTGCCTGGCAAGCCTAGTTCTTGATAGTTTAAAACACCACCCCAACTATTATCGAATGTAATAATTCGTGGGTCAAGTACTGCAGCAACCACATGCTGGCTTAAATCTATATTAAACAAGGTAGATACGTCTTTTTGCACAATCATATCTACATCTAAATACAATACTGTTTCTATTTCTGCAGCAATAAAATACGGTATAAACAGGCGCATGTAAATGTTTAATGGATACGAACTTCTATCCAATGGTAACTTCATCCCTACGGGAATTACACTTGCCATTTCTTTCCATACAAGTGTGGTAATAGTTGTATTCACAGATTGTTGTAGCTTCTGTTTATTGGCATTATTTACATTATCTGCTATAATATAAATCTCAACTTTTCTATCGGCTGCAAGATTAGCTTCTATCGATTTTATTAGTGCTGCAAGCAAAATAATGTAGTGATTATCGCAAGCAACAACAATGGTTAGTGGTTTCATAGATTGGAAATTGTATTAAAAATTACACGATTTTTTTAATGATAGATTTACCTAGGTTGATGAAATAGCATTCGAAGTATTTATAAAAAAAATTACTAATTAGCAGTGTGACGCTAATAGATATTATAATTATTACATATAAGTTTGCGAACATAAAGCTTGCAAAAGTTTTACTTACCACAATGTACACCAATGGATGCAATAAATAAATAGCGTAGCTATTATTGCCAAGATACAAAAGATATTTTTTAATACGTAACGGTAAAAAGCTAAAGGTATAGTTGTAAAAGCAAAAGCAAATGGTAATGGTTAGTAGTGCAAAAAATAGTCTATTTGGTCCTGTTACTAATACAATAGGCTCGCCATTAATTGGATATAAAAAAATGCCAACTAAACATGCTATTAGTAAATAGGGTACTAGTTTATGCATTGAATATTTAGAGTTTAAAATACTTATAAATATACCTACAATAAAGTAAAAAAAATGATTGAGCGGGTTTACATAAACAGACCATTGGTGCCCAAGTGTTACTGTAGTAGTAAGCAACTTAAAAGTAAACAAACAGAATACAATAAAAGAAAGGCTACCTATAATAGCCAAGTACCATCTGTTTTTTTGTTGTAAAAAAACTATTAGTGGAAAACATAAATAAAAAAACAACTCGTTACCAATAGACCAAGCACCGTTCGCTTCAAAAGCTTCGGGCTTTATAATACCTGGTAATATGGCAATATTTGCAATTAAATGGTTTAACGAAAACATTTCTTGCCTATATGTAAGTAAATAGGTTAAAGCTGTGGCTAGCCACAACAAAGGAAATATTCTAAAAAACCGTTTTAAATAAAAAATTTTTAGACTGCTTATAGTTGGCTTTAAGCTATTGGCATTTGCCTCGTAAAGTGCTGTACCACTTATTACAAAAAAAACAGCTATTGCATATATTTTAATTTTTGCTAAAATGCTATTTGCGTCGCTTTCACCAAAACTAAACAAATGCATATGGTATACCATTATACCAAATGCAGAGAGTCCTCTTAAATAATCCAACGCAAGAATACGTTTAGTAGCTATTTGTTGTTGGTGCATAGTTAAAGTTACAATACGCTATTAATGGCTGCATAAATTTCTTGTACACTACTAGCCCATGTGTGGGATGTGGCAAATGCCTTTCTAGCTTCAGTTAACGAGTTATTATTTTCTGCTAAGGCTTTTGTAACCAAGTTTACATAATCTTCTTTACCTGTGGCCAAATAAACATGGTTACTAAAAATGCTCATGGCTTCTGTTTTCGTAGCAACCGTAGGTTTGCCTGCAGCCAAGTATTCATCTATTTTTCTAGGGTAATTGCCTATAGTTACTGCATTTACAATTTGTGGATTAATGCACACATCAAACGCATTAATATAAGCAGGTAAAGCCGTTGGTGGCTTGCTACCTAAGAAATGCACATTGGGCATTTGGTGCAAGTTACTAGCTTTAAAAGCATCGTCTTGTGGGCCTACCAATACTATCTGCCAATTGGGTTGCTGTGTGGCCAAGTGTTCTATAATTGCAATATCTAATCGTAAACATTGTAAAGCCCCTACATAGCCAATAATGGGCCGTTGTATGGCTTGTATATCGCTAGGTATAACGCTTGCTTCGGGCTGCTGAAACAAACTTAAATCGCAACCTTGCCCTACGTAAAAACTGTTAGTATTGTATTGCTTACAATAATTAGCCAAGTAGGTAGAGTTTGCAACTGCAATATCACTTTTAGCAATTAATAAGGGTTCTAATGTAGTGCCGTGTTTTTTCCAATAATCTACTGCTAGCATAAAATCTCTTGAGTAATAAATACTTACAGCAGGTTGTAATAAATCTGGCAAATAAAAGCAACGAAACATATCATTATCGTTAAAAAGTATTACATCTTTAAAACCCAATATTTGTATAGCGTTGCCAATGCTTTTAGCAAGTTTCTTGTTATTTCGTTTATTAAAAATATTGAACAAAAATTTACTTGGTAGCCAGTTGATAGATTCTATCATCTCGGTTGGAAACAAATTCCAAAGATTGGTTTGTATTGCCACAAGCGATGGTTGTACACCCTTAATTACCGCTAGGCGTTTTTGTATTTTTGCATCATTTTTCTGGCGCAATAATGTAATTCTATCCAATGGCGAATTCACATACAGCACTCTATTATGCTTAGCAAATTCTAAGGCAATATCTTTACAATTACTACCAATTTCAACATCCCATGGTTGCTGCCCAACTACTATAATATCTCTATTGGTAAGGGTATCTTTATTATACATTGGCAAGTAAATTTTGTTGTTGTTTTTCTTTATCTAGCCTTAACGTAATATTTATTAAAGCTACCGTAAGGTAAAAAATTACATTAGATGGATATTGTACCAAGGCTTCCTGTGGAAAGTTAGCAATATTCCACACAAATATCATAATTACCATACCCAAACAATAGGCTTTAAGCTCGGGATCTTTAATGGCGTAATAATTATCAATGCCTGTTTTAAGTATGGTAAAAATCATGCAGCAGAATATAAATAAGCCTATCCAACCGAGTTCTACTGTGGTACGTACATAGCCACTATCGGGCGGAAAACTAGATAAAAACGAACCAGGCGAAAATTTTTTACCCCACTCGCCCACCGAACCCAAGCCACCACCCATTGGGTGCGACCATATATAAGGTTTTATTCTAGCTTGGTTTATTTTGCGTACTATGTATGAAGGATCGTCATTGGGCTGAAATGCGCTTTGAAAACGCAATATGTTTTGGTTAGAAGTAGGCATTACAATAAGCCCTACAAAAAATAGGGCAGCCATTATTGCAAACAATAAAATTTTTCTGGAAAACTTTAATATCGAATACAACATTAACCCTGCTGGTACTAATGGAAATGCGCCCCTTGTACCAGAAAATAGCATATTTACCAATAGTGTAATAATAATAATAATAATAATAACTTTTTTGTAGGTTTTAAATGGCCCCGTCATTAAAGCAATGCATAATAAACTTGCTATTGCCATGTTGTAGGCAAAGGTTACAGGATCTGAAAACACAGAGTATTTGCGCCAGTGGCCTGCAATAAATAACAATAATGGCACTCCCTCAGAGTTGTTATACCGCTCTTCAAAATCTGTAAAGCCAATAAACTCTTGCTTTGCAGCGTATAAAGCAGCTATTACCATAAACCCCAACCACCATTTTAAAACCAACCGAATAAACCTAATGTCTCTAATGTTGTACATAAAAATAAAATACATCATAGATACAAAGGCCATGGCTCGTATTGTATACACCCAAGCCAAGCGAGACTCTGCCGCAGGATTACCAAATTGCAGAATATTGTATACTATCCATACAATTATCCACTTTGTAATACTGTTATTAAATATTTGCCAATTTGGTTTTTTCTTTTGTTGAATAAACAAGCCAAGTATAAACATGGCTAGCATAGCATCCATTAATGTGCCTAACGGAAAAGGTACACCATAGCGCAACAAAAACATAATGCTAAACGAGAGAGAGAGATAAACAATGATGCCAAATTTTGGATAAATAACCAAGCCAACAACGGCAGGTAAAGCAATTAATGCCACTATTACCAGAATGGCAAAAACCATCCCAAACTTATACACACAAAAAGCAATAATGCCTGCTATAACAGCCAATAAAACAACCCCGTAAATATTTAAAAACTTCTCTACAAAAAAGTACCGCCTACAACTTTCTAAAAAGCGGTCTTTCAAACTTTTAGGTGGTATGTTTAGTGATATGGGTAAGTTATTAATCAAGGCAATAACATTTTAAAAAAGAAGAACAACACAATAAATAACACGAACCCTAAAGCCGCTTTATGGGTCCATCTATCTATTTTGGCTTGGCTTTTGGCATTTAACTCAGGTGTATTATCCACTGTTTTTTCTGGTAGTGTGCGCATAGGATGGTGATGCAAGCTAGTTTTAAAAGTTTAGTTTAATTGGACGTTATAAATGTAAGCCGTTTATTGGTATTGGTTTTAGGGAGAAGTAAAATTCTCAGAAATAGTATTTAATTCGTACAATTTTTAAGGCAATCAAAATATATAAAAGTGAAATAGAAAATAATTAACGGGTTTAGTTAATAAAAATCACCTGCGTAAAGCACTAATAAATTAAGAACAATATGTGTCGGCCTAAGACGTATAACGAAAAAACCTAACTGCCCTTTAATTTTTTTCCTTCTTTTACGAGTAATGTAATTTCAATAATTCGTTTTGCTCTTGTTTCTGGGGTTTTAGCAATTTTAATGTGGCGTAACATAAAGCGTTTACTTGCTGCGCCAATAGCCTCAAAATTATTTATGGCTGGATAATGCTGCGCTAAGCAATCTATAAAATCTTTTGGTTTTATAAGTGCATCTACATCATCCATAAAATTCCAAAGCCCTTTTTGCTTTGATGTGATTACAGATTGTTTTCCTGCTTCGGCTACTAGCCCTTGTGCTTCTAATTTTGCAAATCGGTCTTTATAGGTTTTTGTCCAATGCTGTACTTGGCGGGGAGAAATTAATTGCATTGTTTTTTGCTCGTCTAATTTTCTTCTTATGCCATCTATCCAACCAAAACATAGTAATTCGTCTAAAACGTCTTGTACTGAAACGTATTTTTCTTTTACTTCCTTTTTATAAGTTACTAACCAAATGCTTTCTTTTTGTGAATGATTGTTTTGCAGCCATTCTCTTAGCTGTGAGGCAGCAGTTATTTCTAGTTGTATAAAGTTTGCCGTTTTTACCATTGTACATAAATTAGTTTAATAGTTTTAGATAAACACCCTAAAAAGGGGGCATTCGAGTTGTAAAGAATATAAATATAGAAATTGATTATTGAGATTTACTTCCTTCATTAAACAAATTATACGATTGTTTAATGAAGGAAAATAGTTGCGTATTCGCTTCTTCAATAGTAGATATTCTTATATGATGTTCGTATTGCTTGCCATACAAAGCCACCTTTATAATTGGGAAAATGTTTTGTGGCTCTGCTAAGTAGAATTTAATATTTAACTCTTTTTTCATTGGCTTAATTACTAAGAATGTTTGTGTTTTAAAAAATACCACACAATTTTTGGTTGCACTGATTTCAACATTATCATAGTCAAATATATTTGAGAGGATTTTGTCAAAAGCAAACATCAATTCATTTGGTTTGCCTGTAAAAAGGTTTTGTATGTCTTGATTAATACAACAATGCCATTGATTGGCATTTTTTAAAGTTCTTTCGCAGTTTGGGCATTTCCAACTCATTAATTTTATCTTACTAATGTTTATAATAAATATCTTGGTTGATACAGTTTAAAGTTTTTTCTTGAAATATAATTATATTTAATACTATTTATAATTCAGCTGTTATTTATTGTTTTTCACAAACTTCCTTTTTATTTTTTACAATAAATTTTACCGTGAACGTATTTTTTATAAATCATAATTAATAGTTGCATTAATTAGTTCTTCTACATATTGCCAATCAATAAAATTGCCGTTTTCTATCTCTAAATTTTGAGAATATATAGTTTGGCTCCATCGTTGCAACTTATGTAACTTAAGAATTGGATTATTGAAGAAACAAAATTTGATTTGATTTTTTCCAAACACCAAACAAACAATTATCCGTTCGTTTATATGCCACATCGTCTGCTTCCATTTATTCTCGGCTTTTAACTTTGGAAATGAATTTTTTAATAATTCATAAAAATGCCCTTCTGTATCTTCCTGCCATTTTTGTAAGTCTAAATTATTAATAGCCCCCATAATTATTTTTCGTTATTTAGTGTGTTGCTGCAACATCTACCTTTTCACCTTTTTTTATTTTAGCTAAAAATACTAAGGGTAATAAAACTGCACAAATAATACCTACTAATAAAAAGCCTTCTGAATAACTGATAATTGCTGCTTGGGAAGAAACTGCCCCTTCTATTGCCCCTGCTGCCATTTGTTGGGCTTCTGGTAATGATTTTCCACTATTTTGAAAACCCTTTACTAAACCATAAAAACGTTCGTTTGATTCTGGGTTATACATAGAAATGTTACCTATTAATTCTCCCCGGTGTATTGCAAAACGCCTTGTAACAAAAGTGTTGGTAATGGCTATACCTATAGCGCCACCCAATAAACGCAACATATTAGAAAGCCCTGATGCTTGTGCAATAGCATTACCTTTTAACCCTGATAGTGTAAGCCCTGCAACTGGTACAAAAATAAAACCAAATCCAAAACCTCTAATCATTTGTGGCCAAAACCAATCCCACTCGCCTGATGTTGGTGTGGCTAAAAAGTAGGTGATTACTTCGTAACCAATTACAGCCGTAAAACCTACGAACACTAATATTTTAGGGCTTACTCCCTTTTGCAAAAGCGTAGCATTTAACCCCATTAACATACCAGTTAAAAAAGAGCTTGGTAAAATTAATAAGCCTGTTCTTGTTGCATTCCACCCCAAAAAGCCTTGCACAAAAACAGGATATAAAAAAACAGATACGTAAATGGCCATTCCAAATGCTAAACTTAATGCTTGGGTTCTATTTCTAAAATAGTTAAAAATAAATTAAGTGCTTCTTGATAATCGTTATCCGAATTTGCTAAATAGTGATATATTGTTGTTTTTCGATGATTTGGATCTGTTTGTAACAAAGAAAGATAATCTCTATCGCAAACCTGTATATCCTTACTATTTAAAAGGCAAAATGCTTTATTGAATAGTTTTGAAATACTCTCTTCTAATATCTTATTTGTAATTCCAATGGCATTTCCTACTTTATTCAAGCCATTTGTGCTAAACAATATTACTGAAGTATTATTTTGGTTATTCTCTGTCATTTTTAAAAAAATTTGATGGTATATCATTTGTGAAATATTCCGATTCAGTGGCTTCGGGTAAAACTGCTGTTTCTTCTTTTGTTTTGCTAGGCAGTTCGATGATACCTAATTGCTTATTCAAGTCATAAAACTCAACACCATTATCTGAAAGTAATTTGAAGTAATGATTGTCGTTAAGCAAAGTTGTTGTTGAAGGGATTAGCCAACCTTTTTTTACTGATTCATAGACTAAGAGCCAATTTTCATTTGAAAAATTTTCATTTTTAAGTAAGTTGTCCAAGATTGAGAAATCTGGTGCTCCATTTAATAAGCCCTTTTCTCTCATATCAATTAATATTAAAATGGAAATTGTATCATTTGATTTGAGAATACTTTCTGCAATGATTTGTGTTAATTCAATTTCAAATGAAACCGCACACCATAATGCCCAAGAAACCTCATAATTATGATTTGTTTCAATATGGATAAGTATGATTTTTTTCAAAACATCTTGTATTCGCTTCTTTGAAGTTTTGTTGATGAAATGTTTATATGTAAGCAAAATTCTTGTTACCTCTTTCAAGGTTGATGGTTCAACTAAGGCAGTTTTTAAAAGCAATGATTCAAACAAATCCCAATTCTCTTTTGCAATTTGAACACTTCGCCATTCAAACGGCCTTAATGAGTATTTTAATATCCAGTCAGCTTTACTGCTATCTTCTGATGCAAACCCGAAAGCCAGACTGAAATATTGTTTTAGATAATGCCTTTGATTTCCATCAAACCTAAATTGACTTAACCTAGTTACACAATCATTTTCAAAAGCAAATGGGAATTCTTTTATTTTGACTTTTGATTCATTGATTTCAAGTTGAAAGTCATTGAGAATTGTTTGAAGTGTCTTTAATATTTTCTCGGCTTGGTCTCTTGTTGTAGTGTATAAATAGTAATCATCATAGTACCTGCAACCTGTAACTTGATTTTTAAATTTATGCTTTAGCAAATTATCAAGTCTGCAAGAAATTAATTCTGCGATGATGTGAGAGGTGTCAGGGCCAATAGGAATGCCTATTGATTGTCTTTCTTGGCAGGCTCTGAGTGCTATGTCTATATTATTTGAAATTTCATATAAACTTGCCAGACTATCAGTTGATATTAAGGTTTTCCAATCTTCTTTTTTCATTGAATCTTTTAGATTGAAATATCTTTTTGCGTCCTCTTTGCCAAGAACTGCCCAAGTAATTGAATGCGTATAAATTGTTGGATAAAATTTCGAGATGTCGACCCGAACTTCAAAAAAACTATTAAATGATGTTATTGCAAGTCTTTCTCTAAAATCGTTTACTGATTTGCTATAAGTTTTAACAGCTCTTGATTTACCGTCAATAATTGGGTGGCTTTCAGAAAATTCAGAAAGCAAATAAATTTTTGAAATTTCATCCCAATTGTCAGTTATTAGCTTTGCTAAGTGAGAAAAATGTTTTGGGTTTGGTATTTTCAATTGTCTTCTTGCAAGGTCACCTTTTGCTAGTGAAAATGTCGTTGGACTTGACGAATTGTATTTTGAAATAAAAATGTTAGCTTTTTCTTTTATTCTTTCTTTAAATGCTGTGCTTGTTTCTTCGTCTAGTTTGGTGAGCCCAAGTCCTGTCGAAATATCTGTGTTGACATTGAAAACACTTTCCCAAGTCGTCATAATTGTTTCGATTTTCGAAGCAAATAATTCTGTCGAGAATGGAGGTGGGAGTTCTTTTAAAAAATATCCTTTTGAAATTAGGTCCTCAAAATTCATACTGTTTCAATATTAATTTTTAAATATCAAACTACTCAAAAATACCCACCCACACCAAATCTATAAAAATTATTTCTACTGTTCTAAAACCCACAAAAAAAGCCGTTCTCCAAATTAGGGAACGGCTTTCTATAAATACTAAACACAACGATAATTTACTAATAACAGTCACTATAAGTTCGTTACATTTTTACCCTATTTCTACATCGTCTTCTATACTATAATCTTTGTATAGGCTTTTACATAACCCGCTATTTCTAAAACTTTAATTACTTGCTTTTACATCCTCAATACTTGCATCTACACCATGCTTAGTGGCTACAGATACCTCATTAGCTTTGGTAACTTTTAGTAGCGATAGCACTTGATAAAACATAAACTTAGGAATATTACCTAGCGATTGATAAATGCGCTTATCGGTATTGGAAACTAATAGCGATAGTATAAAACCAAACACAAATAAACACAAACCAGTAAACCAGTACAGCGCAACTACTGGTTGTACTATTACATTAATAGCCATACACATAACAGACAACAGCAGAAAAATAAACAATGGTGGGCGCAGCAACACAATACCAAATACCAATTGGTTCCAGTTAAAATTAGTAATACCCTTTGCTAGCAACCCAAACCCAAATTTAAAATATTTAAACCAGGTGTTTATCCATCTTGCACGTTGCTTTACCAGTTGGTCGCTGCCCGTTGTTTTTTCGTCGTACACAATAGCATCTTTGGTAAAGGCAATTCTATATTTTCTAGATAAAATTTCTTTTTGCAATACCTTATCAAAGCCAGCACCAGTAATATTTAAAGGCGCTAGGCAATCTTTATACAACTGCACCGTAAATGCCATACCAGAGCCAGCTAGTGTGGCAGATGATCCTGCACCAAATAATACCATACCATCGTAAAAATGATAGTACACATCTCTTGCAGCATCTAGGCAAGCATAGGTAGTATTTAAGTTTTTGGCTTTACGCTCGCCTTGTACAGCCGAAAAACCTACATCAAAACACTTATTCAGCTCTAGCAAATAGTTCTCATCTACCAAGTTGTCGCTATCAATAATCGTCAATCTTTCGTGCTGCCTTTTAAAGCGATTGATGGCGTAAAAATGCGACTTTGTATTGCTTGCTAATACTTCATCTGGCCTTAGCAGCACTACTTTATCGCTATTAAAATGCAAATTGCTTATATCGCACTTATCGGCTACAATGTATACTATATAATTTGTATATTTTAGTTTTAATAGTGAGGCTACCACTACAGGCAGTAGGGCTGTGTTTTCATACGCAGTAACAATTATGGCATAATCTGCTTGGTGGCTAAATGCTGTAGTTGCGCTGTTTTTTTTTAGTAAAAAATAAAACACTAACAATAATAATGGCCATACTAAGTAAAAGCCAATTAAAAATTGTATTA
>JAAFHG010000676.1 GCA_013297585.1 Chitinophagales bacterium | reverse complement strand
GTTCAAGCAACAGTGCTGTCGGCCACAAGTAATAATCTTCAAGTAACAGTTCCAATAGGAGCAGCTTTTGGTGCCATTTCTGTTACGGTTAATAATTTAACTGCATATTCTACAAACTGGTTCAGTACTACTTTCGGAACAGGAGAAGCTATTAACAATGAGTCGTTTAAAACTGCCGCCATTATAGCCAATACACATAAACCTTGCTTTGCAGATTTTAATGGGGATGGTTTGGTTGATATGGTTGGTTTTATTGGCAATAATAAAATTGCCGTGTATAAAAATATAGGTAGCCCCGATAAAATTGAATTTGCAACTGGGGTTGAATTTGCTGCCTCTAACGGTGCACAATTAATGGCTCGGGATTTAGATGGCGATGGAAAATTAGACATTATTTTATCTAATACCAGTTTCTCAAGTGTTACTATATTTAGAAACACATTTGCTGGGGCTTCATTTTCATTTGCAACACCTACTTATTATTCTTTTATTAGTGGTGATAATGTGTACAGTTTTGATATAGCAGACATGGACAGAGATGGTAAACCAGATTTAATTGCCGGATATGTAAGTTCTGGCAGGGCTTTTTCAATAGGTAAAAATACCAGCACAGTTGGAGCAATTTCATTCGCTGCTGGTGTAAATGTTTCTTATGGATCTATTCCCGGAGGTTCAGGAAATGTAGGTAGCTCTGGTGTGGTGAGGGTAGCAGATATTGATGGAGATAATTTGCCAGATGTAACCGTTTGTTCTCGTTTCTTTAAACCATTTTTAGTTTTTAGAAATACCAGTACCATGCAAGGTAGTTTTACTTTTGCTCCAAAAGACATCATCAATTCAGGCAGAGGTACAGAGATTGGCAATGGTTTTTTTGATATCAAATTAGCTGATCTTGATGGAGACAATAAACTAGAAATTGGCTTTGTATGCCTCGATTCAAATTATGTGGCTATTTATAAAAATACTTCCACTGTTGGGTTGGTTTCATTTAATAGTAGGGTTGATTTTCCAGTTTCATATGCCAACCAAACCTTAGCCTTTAACGATGTAGATGGAGATGGCAAAACAGATATTGTTACATTGGCATACGATAGTGTTAATGTGTTGAAAAATAACACCGCATCAGGTGGTAGTTTGTTATTTCAAGCAACCGAAAAGTTTAAAGTAAACTATGCCACTCAAACCATCGACGCTGTTGACATTGATGCAGATGGCAAACCAGATATTATTGTTGGTGGTACAGATGTAAATCAAAATAACCGAAACACTACCTATGCTTTACGCAATAAAGTATATGCCCCTACAATCACCTCAGTTATACCCATCACAGCTAGTCAAGGTACCCCAATTACCATAAAAGGTAAAAGATTTACTGGTGTTACTTTGGTAAGTTTTGGCAATACCAATGCTACTTCTTTTACAATCGTTTCTGATTCAGTAATTATTGCAATTGTGGGTAATGGCGCAAGTGGCCATGTGCAAGTAAGCAATAATAATGCTACTTCAAAGTTTCCAGGGTTTACTTATTCTGCACCCATACCAATTATTACTGCTGTTATCCCATCTAGTGGTCAAGTTGGCTCATCAGTATTGATAAAAGGAAAAAATTTCAGCGCCAATGCAACAGAAAATATCATCCGTTTTGGTGCAGCAAAAGCATATATTGAATCAGGTACTGATAGCACCATCGTTGTAAGAGTTCCAGCCAATACAAGTCCTTTACCCATTAGTGTTACCAATGCAATCAGTAACTTAATGGCTTATTCACACCAACCATTTATTACCACTTTCGAAAGTAATATTGCTGCATTTAGCAATAGCCAATTTGGAGATACTGTTAACTATGCTACTTTTAGCAACCCTATTAAAATAGCTACTGCCGATTTTGACAATGATGCTAAAACAGATATTGTTGCTTCCGTTTATTTTAATACTAATAGAGCTTCTGTGTTTAAAAATTTAGGAGCAGCCAATGCCGTTCAGTTCAGTCCAGCAAAAGACTACAATACTTACACTGGCTCATTTAATATTAACAATGGTGCTGGAGTTACCAATACCATTGCAGTAGACATTGATGGCGATGGAATGCCAGACATGGCATCTATTTGCGAT
>JAAFHG010000451.1 GCA_013297585.1 Chitinophagales bacterium | reverse complement strand
TATGGCAAGGGCCTAGCCCACAAATAGATTTAATTAACTCTTCGTTTTATGAAGGATTTACAGCTGGAGTATACACCATGGTAGTGATGGATCAAAACAATGGTTGCAAAAGCCAAACCACTACTGTTATAGGAGATAATAGAATATTCCCTGTTGTAACAGCTCCTACAACATATTCCTTTGATTGCGGAAACACAAGCCTTAGCATAACAGCTGTCTATATTCCAACTACTGGATTAACTTATCAATGGACTAGTATTACGGGAGGGCCAATTGGAACAAACACACAGTCGGCTTTATTTGTTAGCACTCCAGGTGAGTACCAAGTAGTTGCTAGAAATACAATTAATGGTTGTTTAACGAAGGAATTAGTTAGAGTTGGTAATGGTATTTTAGTAGCAAATTTTGATGCAGATAAAATAGATGGTTACGCTACACTGACAGTAAACTTTACTAATAATTCAGCCTCTTCTTCATCTGTAAGCGGTACTTCAAGCATTACCTCAATATGGAGTTTTGGCAATGGTACTACCAGAACAACTACCAGCAATGTAAGTACGTCTGCAATTTACACTCAACCTGGTACTTATACAGTTACTCTTTATACAGGCAAAGGTACCTGTGTTGATTCGGCACTTAAAATTATTCGTATTGATATTCCATCAAAACTAGAAGTACCTAATGTATTTACTCCAAATGGAGATAATAGTAATGATTTGTTTTTTGTAAAAGCGGCGAACTTAACCGAAATTAAAATTCAAATTTTTGACAGGTGGGGTAATAAAATATACGATCTAGTATCGGATAAAGGCAATATTGCCTGGGATGGTAAAAACCAAACTGGTAAGGAAGTTGCTGATGGTACATACTTTTACGTAATTAATGCAACTGGTAAAGATGGTGAGACCTATGATAAAAAAGGCACAGTAAGCTTGTATAGATAGTATCAATAGAATAGTAACTAAAATTAATAGCCTCAAAAGTTGATTTACTTCTGAGGCTATTGTTTTTTTACACTTGTAAATCAGTTTGTAACTAATAATTCAATAATAAAAACATCCAGGCTTCTTTTACTTGATTAGTTTCTAAAAGTGTTTTAGCATACTTGTGTGCCTCTTCGTGCGTTTGAAAACTAGGAGCTGTTTTTTTAAACTCAGTAATTTCTTCGCCAGTTGGCAATTGTTCTATGCTTCCTAAAAGTCCTAAATCATTTCCGCTTAATAGTTTACTATTTTTTATAGGATCGGGAATTGCATCATAACCAACACCAATACTGGTAATGGGTTTTTTTACCTCGAACAAAGCATCGCCTTTTGCTCTACAATACCAGTTATCACCCATGCGAGCTACTAAATCAATTTTGTGTGTGTCTATTTGATTTTCGATAGTTAAAACCGATTCATGAATATGAATTTTTATAATTTCGCAAATAACTAAATTACCCGCTCCGCCAGCTTTACCTAATTCTTTTACCTCTATTACTTTGCACTCTAATTGCACGGGGCTTTCTTTTACACGTGCAGGGCGAACTAAATCAGATGGCAAAGGCGTAAACCCTGCTTTTAGAAACTCATTTATACCTCTTGCAAATGGGCTACTTGCTAAACTCGTTTGTTGCACCATGTTATAGGTAACAACATTTATAACTACCTCAGGTACTTCCAACACATTTAGTAAGGTATCTTTTGGAGCACCTGTTCTTCCACTATAAGCTGGCGAAAAAATAGCAATGGGTGGATTGGATGAAAAAATATTAAAAAAACTAAAAGGTGCTAAATTGGGTTCGCCATTTTTGTTAACTGTACTGGCAAAGCAAATAGGGCGTGGCGCAATAGCATTCTGCAAGTATTTTTGCAAAGCGGGTATAGCTAAATCCTTTGGTATAATGGATAACATAAACGTTGAAATTCAAATTAATATGTTCTGTGTAGTTGTACTTCTTTTGGTTCGTTAATCACCATAGGGAATTTTTCAATTTTTACCGAGCTGCTATCTAAACCAAACGCTTTTGCTTCACTTAAGCTAAAACGTTTCATCATAAAGTAAATGTTTAGAATTAATTTTTCAAAGGCTGGTAAATCGTTTTCGTATGAAAGAAATTTTTCGAGAACTACAAATTTAAAATCTCCAATTACATTGTTTTTGTTTAATGATTGGTATCGGCTGGTAATATCTACTTCTTTATTAGCAACTAAATCGGCTACTACTTTTCTAAACAACAAATTTACTTTTGGGGCTACACGAAATCCTAATCTAAAATCAACCCGAATAATATCATCTGTGGCCACATGTTTTACTTTATATTCCATGCGATAAGGTTCGTCCATTACATCTACATGCAGAAACCAGTATATATCGGCTTTTTTAGGACGTTTTTGTAAGATAGAGTATATGATTTTTGATTCTATTTCTTCGGGATTGTTTGCACTCGTCATGTAAACCAAGTGAGTAGCATATTTCATTATGGACTCGTCATGACTTAAATCCACTAGTTTGCTTTGGTGATCAGATAATTGTACCATATCCACATAGCGTTTTCTGATTTTTTTTGCCAGAAACCAAACGGTCATTACGGACATTAAACTTAAAGCAATTAACAACGTAATCCAACCGCCATGTGAGAATTTACTGAGGTTAGCGGCTAAAAATGCAGCTTCTATTAATATGTACATGGTAATAATAAAATAAATAAATAGCTTATTGTAGCGCTTCATGTGCATATAAAAGTTTAACAACGTTGTTGTCATTAACATACACAGCACAATAGCTAAACCATAAGCAGCTTCCATGTTCGCAGACTCCCGAAAATAAAGTACTACTCCTATGCATCCTGCCAAAAGCAGCCAGTTAAGAGAGGGTATGTATAATTGCCCTTTTAATTCCGATGGATATTTAACTCTAACTTTTGGCCACAAACTTAAACGCATGGCTTCGTTTATTAAGCTAAACGAACCACTAATTAAAGCTTGTGAGGCAATAACAGCAGCTATGGTTGCAATAATAATACCATAAGGTAAAAAGCTTTGTGGCATCATGGCGTAAAAAGGATTGCTTGCTTTAAACGAATCTAACACACGCCCTTCGTTGGCTATTAGCCAAGCACCTTGTCCAAAATAATTTAATACTAACATGGATTTTACAAATACCCATGAGATGCGAATGTTTTGTTTGCCGCAATGCCCTAAGTCAGAGTACAAAGCCTCGGCTCCGGTTGTACAAAGAAAAACTGCGCCCA
>JAAFHG010000615.1 GCA_013297585.1 Chitinophagales bacterium | reverse complement strand
CTTTTTAAGCCAAAAAATGTATGGCTTTGGGCTTGAAACTGCTCTTATTTTTAAACTACATTAAAAAAACTAAATTCTTAATTAGATTTATTAATACTCATTAGGTAACAACAAGGCTATCTTAATTAAAAAAAGTAATCGTAATCAAGTCGAAATATTTTTTATTTAACCAAAATTTCTATTTTCTTCATAACTGGTTTGTTTAAGTTAGTAAGTGGTAATTAAATGATGGCTAATTGTGTTAATTTCGTATGACAATAAACACCTAATAGTCATGATAAAATACAGGCCTATCATTCTCTTAACAAGTATGGCATTATTTACAACCCTGTGTTTTTACTTAGTTAGTAAAGCCTTTTCTAAAAAAAATGAAATTGAAAATCCTGCTGAGCCATACGAATTTTTTGCCGAAACCAGAACCTATCCTGATAAAGTGTTTGATTTAAAAGGCTATGAATATGCTATTAAAGAAGCGTCGAATCAAAATTACTTATTGCGGACATCATCACCCAATTTATGGCAAATAGAAGGCCCAAACAATATTGGTGGCCGCATTACCTGCATGGCCGTTAGTCCCACAAACTCCAATGTTATTTATATTGGCACACCTGGCTCGGGCATTTACAAAACCACCAATGGCGGTACCACATGGGTTCCTATTTTTGATAATGAAACTACCTTATATATTGGCGCTATTACTATTGACCCAACTAATGAAAACATTGTGTATGCTGGCACAGGCGATCCCGATATCCCTTCTACTGTATTTGTTGGTAATGGTATTTATAAAAGTAGTGATGGTGGAACTACATGGACAAATATAGGTTTGGTAAATAGCAAAATCATCAGCAAAATAGTTGTTAATCCCAATAACTCCAACGACATATATGTGTCTGCTATGGGTAACCCCTTAAGTCCAGATAATAACCGGGGAATATATAAAAGTACAAATGCTGGCGCTACATGGAGTCAGGTGCTCCTCGTTAATAACCAAACTGGCGTAACCGATTTAGTAATGAACCCAAGCAATCCAAACGAAATATATGCCACCTCCATGACCTGTATCCGAAATGCAACTGTAAACATTCGGTTTTCGAATGCAACGCGGGTTTACAAAACTACCGATGGGGGCGCCACTTGGAACATCTTGTTAAATGGTTTACCTAATACTAAAATATGCCGATATGCCATTTGCATGAGCAAACAAAATACCAACAAGCTATATGTAGCTGTTTGCGATAGTATCTTTTCCATGCAAGGCGTTTATGTAACAACAAATGGTGGAGCTTCTTTTACAAACATGGGCAACAATGGTATAGCTAACAATTATGGCGACCCTAATGGCTATAGTTTTGGTTGGTATTTTGATGAGATAGAAGTAAACCCCGGCAACGATAACGAAGTTTACATAGGTGGTATTGAGTTATTTAAATCCTCTAACGGCGGCCTTAATTGGACTTTGAATATGCCACCGTGGTGGAATTATGATGTACACGCAGATATACATTGCATACATTTTACAGGCTCAGGTAAATATTATTTAGGCACAGATGGTGGTATGTATTACACAAACAACAATGGTTTAAACTATAGTGATGTAGATAACATTCCTAACACACAATTTTATAGAACGGAGTATAATCCCAAACAACCTAATAATTATTTTGGAGGCGCACAAGATAATGGAACTCTTAAAGGAAATAACATAAATAGCAATTATTGGGAACGGCTGTTTGGTGGTGATGGTTTCCAACCCAGATTTGACCCTGCTAACATTAATATTTTTTATACCGAAACACAAAATGGTGTTTTATGGGTGAGCGTGGATGGAGGAACAACATTTAATCAAAACAGTGATAACATTGACCCAAGTGACCGTAGAAACTGGGACATGCCTTATGTATTAAATAGCAGTAATGCAAACATTCAATACACTGGCACCTACAGAGTTTATAAAAACACAACTGGTCCCAACGCATATTGGAATCCCATTAGTCAGGATCTTACCGATGGAGTTATTTTTGCAGAACGATTTCACAACATTTCTGCTATTGATAACTCTATTTTAAATTCGCAAAAAATATACGTTGGCACATCCGATGCCAATGTTTGGGTGACTCAAAACAATGGTACAAGCTGGAATAATATTACCAGCTCGTTACCGGAGAGGTATGTTACTTCCATTCATGCCTCTCCAAATTTTTCTAACAACGTATATGTTACGCATACGGGTTATAAGTATGGCGAATACATTCCGCACATTCACAAATCAATAAACAATGGTAGTACTTGGGTAGATATTAGTGGTAACTTACCACCTGTTGGAATTAAC
>JAAFHG010000290.1 GCA_013297585.1 Chitinophagales bacterium | reverse complement strand
CAAATGGTAATTTCTTTTCCCCTTATCTTCATTGCTCAAACCTAGTTTACGTATGAGTACATCTAAATGGCTGTTGTTATTATCAGCTTCAATTGTTGCAAATGCTTCGTTGGCACAGCAAAAGCAGTTTACCACTGCCGATTTATTGGCCAATAAAACCCCGAAAAACTTTTACAATACCTTACCAGTTGTGGTTAAATGGGTAGATGATGAACATGTGATTGTAAACCAAAAAATCCATCCAGATTCTGCTGCTAAAAACTATGTGTTAGATGTAAAAACTGGTCAGTTTACACCGTCTGCTGCTACTGCAATGCCTGCTGGTCGTGGCTTTGGGCGAGATGCTGCACCTGCAGGTGGTAAATCAATTTTAATAAAAGACAACGATTTGTTTTTGCGCAGTAATAGCGAAGAAAAACGCTTAACCAACGATAAAGCAGAAGAGAAAAATCCAACTTTTTCGCCAGATAGCAATTATGTTGGTTATACCAAAAACAACAATTTATACACTTACAATTTTGCTACTAGCAAAGAAACACAGCTTACCACCGATGGTAGTTTTACCTCTTTAAATGGTTTTGCAAGTTGGGTGTATTACGAGGAAATTTTTGGTCGTTCTACACGCTACCGTGCTTTTTGGTGGAGCCCTGATAGCAAAAAACTAGCCTACATGCATTTTGATGAAAGCATGGTACCTATGTTTCCTATTTACAACAGCGATGGGCAACATGGTAGCTTAGAAGAAACGCGTTACCCTAAAGTGGGCGACAAAAATCCTGAAACCAAAGTGGGCTTTGTAAACCCTGATGGTGGCGCTACCGTATGGGCAGATTTTAACGATAAAGACGACCAATATTTTGGCTGGCCTATTTGGAAGCCCGATGGCAAAAGCTTGATTGTTCAGTGGATTAACCGTGGTCAAGATAACCTAAAACTGTACGATGTAAACCCTGCAACTGGCGCTAAAAAAGAATTTTATACCGAGCAACAAAAAACCTGGGTTGACCTAGAAGATGGTGCTGGCGGCAGAATTACTTTCTTAGATAATAAAACTGGCTTTATTTTAAACAGCGATAAAACAGGTTGGAACCATTTGTACCTGCACAATATGGATGGTACATTAAAAAACGCCATTACACAAGGCAAGTTTACCGTGCTTGATGTAAAAATGATAGACGAAAAAGCTGGCATGATTTACTTTACTGCCCGTAGCAGAGAAAACACGGCTCGTACAGATTTTTACAGTGTAAAAATGAATGGTACCGATTTAAAACGCCTCACTTTTGGTGATTTTAACCATGCACAAATAAGCTTATCACCAAGTGGCAAATACTTTATAACCACTTACAGCAATGTAACCACGCCTACTAAAATGACCTTGGTAGATACAAAGGGTAAAATAGTAAAAGAACTAGGCGATGCAAAAGGCAGCGAAATGGCTAATTACCCATTGGCTAAAACTGAGTTGATACGCATAAAAAGCGATGATGGCTTGTACGAATTACCAGCAGTGGTTACCTGGCCTGCTAATTACGATCCTACCAAAAAATACCCAATGCTCATTAGTATTTATGGTGGGCCAAATGCAGGTACTGTAATGGATACTTGGAACTGGAGCAATAACCGCCAGTTTTATGCTAGCGAAGGTTTAATTCAAGTGGCTTTTGACCATAGAGCGAGCGGCCATTTTGGTAAAGAGGGCGTAAACTACATGCACCGCAACCTTGGCTATTGGGAAATGACAGACTACAAAACCATGGCTAAATGGTTTATTGCCAACGGTGGTGCAGACCCTAAAAGAATATGCATTACAGGCTTTAGCTACGGTGGTTATATGAGCTGTATGGCAGTAACCTATGGTGCCGATGTATTTACCCATGCTATGGCAGGTGGTAGTGTTACAGACTGGCGCTTGTACGATAGCCACTACACCGAGAAATTTATGGACACACCAGACGAAAACCCAGATGGCTACAAAAGCAGCAGCGTATTTAACTACATAGATAAATACAAAGGCGTACTACAAATTGTACATGGCACAATAGACGATAATGTACACCTACAAAACAGCCTACAATTAGTAGCCGCTTTAGAAGACAAAGGCAAAGATTTTGAAATGACCTTTTACCCAGGTGGCAGGCATGGTTGGGGCAATTTACCAGCCCGCAACGCACACTTTGCCAATCTTAAAACCAAGTTTATATACAAATACTTGCTAGAAAAACCAGTACCAGCAGGTGTTTTAAGATAGTTGATAGGTTTTTACACATAAACAGCCGAAGCAGTTAACTGCTTCGGCTGTTTTGTTTTGGTAACTAGCTTTGGTACTACTATTATGCTTTGGTTGCGTCGCACACTTGTACGGTTAGATACTTTATTGGGCTTTTATTGAAGCGTAGATATTTTGCACCCGTCTTTGCGAGGCACGAAGCAATCTACCCCGACTGGGTGTAGTATTCGCTAAACCTTATAAGGACAAGATTAATGCTTTTAAAATACTGGTGAGTGTTTCAATGGAAAATAATTGTTGGTGAAAGCAACACCAACAAAGGCATAATGGCACTGGTGGTAAGTTGAATCTTTTAAACAATCTAATTTCTTTCAATTTAGATATCAAAGAAGCGGCAAAACATCCTAATTGCCCAAGTGCAGCCTATTTTGTCAATAAACTTAGGCAGATTGCCGCTATTAATTCCTAATATTCGGTTCAAAACTTCACATTGAAGTAATAAATACTTGCCTCACTAGCGCAGGTCTGTAGCGTAGCATAGCAGCATAGCCTACCTGTGCTGCCATGTTACTTGTTTTTTCAAATAATAGCTTTAAAATTAAGTAACGCATAGCACCAATCAAGAGACTTGCGCTAGCTAGTTAGGTTCTATACCCGTCAGGTTTCAAAAACCTGACGGGTTTAACTATCAACGACCAGGTGTGACCACCAAAACATTACATCTACTCACATATTATCAACATCTACCTTGCTTTGCTTGGTTATATGGTATTTGATGCTTTTATAAGTTGTATATTCGGTTAACATTTATACAATTACTAAAAATCAATTATCATGGCTTCAAACAGCGAAACATGCCACGCAGTTAATGTGGCAAACTTTAATTTATTGCTAGATACCGTAAAAAGTTTTGGTGCAGATTACAAACCTACCAACCCCAAATTGCTTGTGCCTGCTCTTACTAGCGAAGGTCTGTAGTGTGGCATAGCAGCATAGCCTACTTGTGCTAAGTGTTGCTTGTTTATGATACTAGTTTTACACTATGAATGGAGAGTTAATTTATGATAGTTGCTTACCTTGCAGCTATAACAAATTACCATGCACACCGTTATACAAACGCTACAAGATAATCTACCTAAACTCAAAGCAAAATATCCTTTGTTGTCTTTGGGTGTTTTCGGCTCTTACAGCCGGGGCGAAGAAACGCCCAACAGCGATTTAGATGTGTTGTATGAAGCCCTACCAGGCAAATTTTTAGACCTTTATAATTATATAGATCTAAAAAATGAACTTGCCGAAATAACACATTTGAAAATTGATTTAGTGAACAAGAAGTTTATCAATCCCATTGTATGGTTAAAAGCAAAAAACAATGTGATTTATGTATAACAACAATAATCAGATATTATACATTGTTTCTGCTCTAGCCGCCAGCCAAAAAGCTTTGTTTTATGCAAGAAACTACAATAGCCCAATCAACTTTTTTGAAGCAGTAAACCAAATGCCGTTTAATACTACATTGACTTTATTAATGGCAATAGGTGAGGAAGTAAAAAAGGTAAATAAAGAAATATTTGAAACGCAACCAAGTATTGAGTGGCAGAAATTAAAGGATATGCGGAATTTTTAGCACACGATTACAGAGGTGTAGATTATGATATAGTGTTTGATGTAGTTAAAGTGAAATTGCCACAGTTGAGTACCGCTTTCATTGCATTTTTACAATTGTTTCCTAAACACGATGTAGAAGAAGCTTTGCAAAACAAATATTACCAAAGCTTGCAAAAAATAGTTTTTTCTTAACGGCGAGAGACTCACCCATAAGTGTTCGAAACATCTAATATAGTATGCCAGAGGCATAAAATATCGGTAACAATTTAGGTAATGTATCTTTCAGACATGCCTTTAGGTAAGGGATAAAGGCGCTTTAGATTAAAATATTGCGTACCTAAAGGCACGCTAAAAACAATTTATGCTAGGTTCTACCGATATATTGTCCTCACAGGACTTTGATAAGTAAAGGTTTCGAACACTTATGAGACTCACCCGTCCCGTATCTACGCTGCTTATCTTCGTAACCACTGCTTCAAATTCCCCTCAGCAAAGGGGTGGTTGTATATTAGGGTGTTATACAGGCCCACCTCTCCCTAAAATATAAATAGTAGCTGCTGTATATTGTAACTGGCGTAGTTATGTAGCGTAGTAAAGCCAACCTGTACTGACTATCGCTGTTTTAGTTACTCTAAAATTATTATATTGCTTATTTTAAATTACTAAAACCATTAAAAAATGCCCATAACACTAGATAGTATTGTACTTTTTGTGCAAGATATTGCTACCCTAAAAAGCTTTTACACCAGCACCTTTTCATTTATAGTAGTAGAAGAAATTGCGAGCGAATGGGTACTGCTACAAGCAGGTGACTGTTGTATTGGCTTGCACAAAATAGGTACAGATTATGAAGCTGCTTCAATTACTGAAACGAATGTAAAATTGGTATTTGCGGTAGATGATATTTTAGCTTTACAAGCCAAACTGAAAGCACAACAAGTAGCTATTAGCGAAATAAAAAATTACCCTAATTATCCGTTTTTAATATGTGACGGTAAAGATGCAGAAGGCAACGTATTTCAACTAAAACAAGCAAAGCCATAGCTTTGCAGTACTATGCAACAGGTACGACATCAATTAACCTTATTTGTACAGCCAAAAGATGCGGTAGTTATTGAAGCTATTAGAAGTAAGTTTAACCCTGTGCAGCAAGCATTAATAGCCAGCCATGTAACCTTGTGTAGAGAAGATGAATTAGCACCTTTAAATGTAATAATAGCCCATTTACAACAATTACCGTTTGCCCCTATTACAGTACAATTTGGTGCCGTAACACGTTTTGACAATGATAAAGGTGTAATGTTACCAGCCTTAGGCAATAACACCAAATTTCACCAACTAAGAAAAACTGTATTGCAACCAAATATTGCTATACCAAGATTACTAGAACCACATATAACGCTTATGCATCCACGCAATGCTACCTGTACCAATGCTACTTTTAAGGTAATACAAGCAGTAAATCTGCCCAAACAGTTTACTTTTACTAATATTGCACTTATACAGCAGTATAATGGGGGTAAATGGCAAGTAGTACATCAATTTCACTAGTAATTTTTCTTTATTAAATATTTCCACTTGAAAGACTTTATATTCATT